>NZ_JBHTSL010000059.1:0-34973 GCF_042795115.1 Arthrobacter sp. NPDC056493
GGGAATCCTGCGGGCGGGGGCCCACGTTCTTTGGTGCGGCGGAGGAATTAGAGGCGTTCCACCCGGCTCGGTTCGGCCAGCAGCGCGCTGAGGGATTCGTTCAGGTCCTGGAGCGCAATGCCCTTCGAGTGCGCGTCAAGAGCCTCTTCCGACTCCCACCGCTCGGTCAGGACCAGCTTCTCCTCAGTCGCCTCGGTGAGCTCGTAGCGGAGGCAGCCGGGCTCGTTGACTACCTCGTCAATGGCGATTTCCAGGGCGAGCTTCACGCGGAAGAACTCGCCGTCGTTGGGGATGAACGTGGCCTGCAGGTCGATGGGTGCACTCATGGATTTCACAATACCGGCCCGTAACGGCATGCCCGGACCGGTTACGCCACACTGGCCGGCCGTGCTCCTTCTCTAGCACCGGGCCAGTTGATAGCGTGCCATCATGCGCGCTTACACCGCCGGGGACGCGGACGTCCCCCTGCTCGAGGAAACCATCGGCCACAACTTTGAGCGCGTGGTGGCGCGGTTCCCGCTGCATGACGCGCTGATCGAGGCCGCCCCCGTACCCGGGGCCGACGCCCGCCGCTGGAGCTACACCAAACTGAACGACGACGTCGACCGCCTGGCCCGCGCGCTCCTCGCCTTGGGCGTCGCCAAGGGGGAGCGGATCGGCATCTGGAGCCCGAACTGCGCGGAATGGACCATCCTGCAGTACGCGACGGCGAAGATCGGGGCGGTCCTGGTCAACGTAAATCCGTCCTACCGGAGCCATGAGCTGGACTTCGTGGTGAAGCAGAACGGCATGCGGATGCTGGTTGCGGCGCCGTCGGACCCGAACAGCGACTACGTGGGCATGGCACGCCAGGCGCTCGCCGGCTGCCCCGATCTGCGTGAGCTCGTCTTCCTGCCGGACTTCGAAGTGGAAGGGCTCGACGCCGGCGTCCCCCTGGGCGAGCAGGAGCTGACGTACGCTGAGCTGCTCAGGCGGGCTGACGCCGTCGGGCATTCCGAACTCAAGGACCGTATGGCGGCCCTTGATCCGCACGATCCGATCAACCTGCAGTACACCTCCGGGACGACGGGTTTCCCCAAGGGTGCCACGCTGACGCACCACAACATCCTCAACAACGGGTACTCCATCGGCGAGCTGCTGGGCTACACCGAACACGACCGGGTGGTGATTCCGGTGCCCTTCTACCACTGCTTCGGAATGGTGATCGGCAACCTGAACGCGCTGAGCCATGGCGCAGCGACGATCATCCCGGGGCGCGGGTTCACGCCGGCCGCCGCGCTGGAGGCGGTGCAGGATTTCGGCGGGACCTCCCTGTACGGGGTGCCCACCATGTTCATCGCCGAACTCGCGCTGCCCGATTTCGCCTCATACGACCTCGCCACGCTCCGCACCGGGGTGATGGCCGGTTCGCTGTGCCCGATCGAGGTGATGAACCGGGTCATTTCCGAGATGAACATGAAGGACGTGGCCATCTGCTACGGCATGACCGAGACGTCGCCCGTGTCCACCATGACCCGCGACGGGGACACGCTGCAGCAGCGGACGGAAACCGTGGGGCGCACCATGCCGCGGCTGGAAAGCAAGGTGGTGGACCCCCTCGGGGAAGTGGTGGAGCGCGGCGAGATCGGCGAACTGTGCACCCGCGGCTACGCCGTCATGCAGGGGTACTGGAACCAGCCCGACAAGACGGCGGAAGCCATCGATGCCGACGGCTGGATGCACACCGGCGACCTGGCCCGCATGGACGGCGACGGGTACGTGGTGATCGAGGGCCGGATGAAGGACATGGTGATCCGCGGCGGCGAAAACATCTATCCGCGCGAGATCGAGGAATTCCTCTACACGCATCCGTCCATCCAGGACGTGCAGGTGATCGGGGTGCCGGACGCCACATATGGCGAGGAACTCATGGCCTGCATCATCCTCAAGCCCGGGGCCGAACCCCTGGACGCGGCGGCGGTGGCGGAGTTCTGCCGCGGAAAGCTGGCGCACTACAAGGTGCCCCGCTACGTCGACGTCCGCGACAGCTTCCCCATGACGGTGTCCGGGAAGATCCGCAAGGTGCAGATGCGCGAGGAAGCGGTCGCCCGGCTGGGCCTCTGACGCTGGGCCCCGTAGCGCGAAGGTACAGTTGTGGCCCGCGGGGTGGGCGCGAACGTACAGTTGTGGCCCAGGCGCGCGGGGCTTAAGTGTACGTTCGCGCTTGGTCTGGGGGTCAGTGGGCGCGGTGGTCCTGGATGGTCATCCGCGGGCCGAACGTCGGTTTCCGGAAGCCGCTTAGGCTGAGCATGCGGACCACCCGCTGGCGGTGCCCCGTCCACGGTTCCAGCAGGGCCAGCATGCCGGCGTCGTCCGTCCGCCGTCCGGTCAGCGCCGCGCCAACATATGCCGCCAGGTGGTAATCACCCACCGCGATGGAGTCGGGGCAGCCGTGCGTCCGCTGCACCACTTCGGCGGCCGTCCACACCCCGATCCCCGGGATGCTCTGCATCTTGGCGGCTGCCTCCGCCGCGGGGAGGGAAGCCAGCCGTTCAAGCGCGACGGCGGATCGCAGGGCGCGCATGACGGTCGCCGACCGCTGCGGGCCGACTCCCGCCTTGTGCCATTCCCAGGACGGAATGCGAAGCCACGCTTCGGCAGTGGGCCGGACCAGCAACCCGACGGGCGCAACGGTGCCGGCACCGGGGGCGGGCGTTCCGTGCCGGTACATCAGGTAACGGAAACCCCGCCGCGCCTCGATGACCGTGACCTTCTGCTCCAAAATGGTGGGCACGAGGGAATCAACCATCCGCCCGGTGGACGGGAGCCGGACGTCCGGGTTCCGTCGGCGGGCCTCACGGACCATGTGGGGCAGTGACGATGCGAAGGAGGGCTCGTCGAAAGCGGACCAGTCGTCGTCTGCGCCCAGGAGCCGGGGAAGGCCCGCGAGGGCAGCGCCTGAGCCGGGGCCCCACGCCAGGGCATCGACGTAGGGGCCGCTGCTGCTGTCCCGTCCCAATCCTGCCGCGCCGTCCACGGTGAGTCGCAGCGTCACCGGGCCATCCGGCGTCGTGAACGCCATCCACAGCCCGTCCGGCCGCGAGGCGAAGGAGGGGTCACCGTTGCCGCGCATCAGGATGCCCAGGGTGCGGTGCACGTCATACGGGCCGCCCGGATGCCACCTGAGGGACGCATCCGCCGCGGTTGCCAGCCGGGCGGGGGCGTCAGCAATGGTCATATCAACATCGTCCCACGCCGCACCGACAAACTTGCCGCCCTACCCGCCGGGAGGGTTTTGCCGGGCCCTTATCCTTCGCGCCCGGCAGGACTACAATCCGTGTGTGGCGCGGGCGGGCCGTGTCCTTCCTTCGAGTTGTAGGTGATCGCAATGGGTGGAGTGGTGCATTTCGAAATCCCCGCGGACGACCAGGACCGCGCCAGAAACTTCTACAATCAGGCCCTCGGCTGGCGGATCGATCCGATGCCGGAGATGGACTACAACGTGGTGATCACCACGCCGATGGATGAAAAGACCGGCAGGCCCACCGAGCCGGGTGCGATCAACGGCGGCATGATGGCCAGGGCCGGGGAACTGACCACGCCCGTCATCACGGTGGACGTTGAGGACATCGACGCGACGCTGAAAACTGTCGAGCAGCTGGGCGGTTCCGTGGTGAAGGCCAAGGAGACCATTCCGGGCATGGGCCACTACGCCTACTTCAAGGACACCGAGGGCAACATCCTGGGGCTCTGGGAGAACCTGCCGGCCGGGGAAGCCGGAGGCACGGAGGGATAAAGGCCGGCCAACTCCTCGCCGAAGCGGCCGCGGGCTTCCACCGGGATCAGCGGTTTCTGGGCGCGGATCCGTAGCTCCTGCACGGCCCACGTGTTGCCGTCAGGATCGCTGAATCCGAAGAACGTTCCGCCGTCGCGCTCGTCGAAGACGGTGACTTCGCTGGCTTCCACGCCGCGGCTGAGCAGTTCGTCGCGCGCGGCCCGGGCATCCGCCACCACCAGCTGCAGGCCGCGCATGGAGCCCGGCGCCATCTCGTTCTGCGAGGGCAGGTCTCCGATGACGATCGAACACCCCGAACCGGGAGGCGTCAGCTGGACCACATGCATGTGCTCGTTCTGAGTGTCGTGATCCAGGTTGAAACCGACCTTGTCCCGGTAGAACTCCACGGCCCGGCCGATGTCGCTCACGGGCAGCACAACCACTTCGAGGGTCCAGTCCAAGGCACGGTTCCTTTCAACAGCATTGAGACTCAATGACACTGAGCTACGCACCCGGGGCGGGTGCGTAGCCAGCTTGCCCTGCCCGGGCACGCCTTGGCTAGTGCTTCGGGAACGGCAAATAGGCCGTCAAGGCATTCCGTTGCCCAGCCAGAGCGCCAGGACTGCCAGGGGAAGGGCAAGGACGACGGCGACCAAGCCGGCCACCGCGAAGCCGCCCCAACGCACCCGCAGGTTGAGGCTCTGCAGCCGCTCGTGCCAGAGCAGCGTGGCGAGCGACGCCCAGGGCGAAATGAGCGGTCCCAGGTTCACTCCGATCAAAAGTGCGCCCAGCCGTAGCGGCGATCCGGCCACCGGTTCCAGGGCCAGGTAGGCCGGGAGGTTGTTGGCGACGTTGGCGGAACCGGCCCCCAGCGCCGCGAGTCGCAGCAGGTCAGGGAACGTCTCGCCGGTTCCGGCCGCGGGTGCCAGAGCCTCGGTGAGGCCATGCGAGTGCAGGGTCTCAACCACCATGAACAGCCCCGCGGTCAGCATCAGCGGTCGCCAGGGCAGCATGGACCAGTGCAGGGCTGACGGCCGCCGCCACAGGAACATGGCCACCAGGAACCCCGCGGCTGCAGTGGCAGGAACCGCCACAGCAATCCCCGAAACCAGCGCCGGAAGCAGCACGAGCAGCGTGCCGGCCGAGGCCCGCAGCAGCGTCCGGTCGCCGGCAGGGTGAACCGGCTGCGGCCCGTAGCGGCCAGTCAGGTCCCGGTGGAACGCGAGCCAGAGCAGCAGCGCAGGCACCAGGACGCCGACGGCGGCAGGCGCCCACATCAGCCTGGCGAATCCCAGCGGGCTCAGGGCCATGTTCGACTGCGCCAGCAGGTTCGTCAGGTTGGAGACCGGCAGGAACAGCGACGCGGTGTTGGCCAGCCACACGGTGCTCAGGGCGAAGGGCAGGGGCGGGATCCTGGCATTGACGGCGAGCAGCACCACCACGGGGGTCACCAGCACCGCCGTGGTATCGAGCGACAGAAAAGCCGTGGCGACGGAGGACAAGGCAAGCACAAAGAGCCACAGCAGGAAGACCCGGCCCCGGCCCAGCGCCGAAATGCGGTCCGTCACCACGCGGAACAGCCCCGCATCATCAACGAGTTCCGTGACAACGGTCATCGCCACCACGAAGGCGAGGACGGGGACCGTGCGCCCCGCCAACTCCCCGAACGCGGGCCATGGCAGCAGGCCGCCGCCGAGGCAGGCGGCCCCGGCAAGCAGCATGAAGCCCGGCAGCAGATAGCTCCGCACATTCTTCGGTATTCGGGGGCGCGCCACTGCCCAATCTTCGCACCGAAAGCCGCTGGGACAACCAGCTGGCCCAAGGCGGTAAGTTGGTACCCATGAAGTACGCCCAGTCAGTCCTGGACCTCATCGGCAACACCCCCCTCATCAAGCTGAACCACGTCACGGAAGGCATCAAAGCCACCGTCCTCGTGAAGCTGGAATACGTGAACCCCGGCGGATCCATCAAGGACCGCATCGCGGCGAAGATGGTCGAGGAAGCCGAACGCGACGGCAAGCTCAAGCCCGGCGGTACCATCATCGAACCCACCTCCGGAAACACCGGCGTGGGCCTTGCCCTCGTGGCGCAGCAAAAAGGCTACAAATGCATCTTCGTGGTCCCGGACAAGGTGGGCGAGGACAAGCGCGCCGTGCTCGAGGCCTACGGCGCCGAAGTGGTGGTGACGCCCACCGCCGTCGAACCTGACAGCCCGCAGAGCTACTACGGCGTGTCCGACCGCCTGGTCAGCGAAATCCCCGGCGCGTACAAGCCGGACCAGTTTTCCAACCCCGCGGCGCCGCTGAGCCACTACGAGTCCACCGGCCCCGAAATCTGGCGGGACACCGACGGCAAGGTGACGCACTGCGTCATCGGCGCCGGCACCGGCGGCACCATCACCGGCACCGGCCGCTACCTCAAGGAGGTGTCGGCGGACCGTCCGGAGTCCGACGGCGGCCGGGTCAGGATCATCGGGGCCGACCCCGAAGGCTCTGTCTACTCAGGCGGCACCGGGCGCCCGTACTTCGTGGAAGGCGTGGGCGAGGACATGTGGCCCGCCAACTACGACAAGTCGGTCCCGGACCAGGTCCTCGCCGTGAGCGACGCCGACTCCTTCGCCATGACCCGGCGCCTTGCCCGCGAGGAAGGCCTGCTGGTGGGCGGCTCCTCCGGCATGGCCGTGGTGGCCGCCCTGCGCACCGCCCAGGACCTCCCCGAGGACGCGGTGGTGGTGGTGATCCTGCCCGATTCCGGCCGCGGCTACCTCGCCAAGATCTTCAACGACCAGTGGATGCGTTCCTACGGCTTCCTCTCCGGCGGCGAGGAGGCCTCCGTGGGCGAGGTCATCAAGTCCAAGACGGGCGAACTGCCGGACCTGGTGCACATCCACCCGAACGAGACCGTCCGCGACGTCATCAACATCATGAATGAGTACGGCGTCAGCCACATCCCGGTCCTGTCGGCGGAGCCGCCCGTGGTGATGGGCGAAGTGCTGGGCGCCGTGGATGAACGGAGCCTGACCGCCAAGCTGTTCCGCGGCGAGGCCAGGCTGACGGACAAGATCGCCGAGCACATGGGGGAGAGGCTGCCGGTGATCGGCTCCCTCGAAACCATCTCCGCCGCCCGCGAACTGCTCTCCGACGTGGACACCGTGATGGTGACGTTCGTCGGCGCGCCCATCGGCATCCTGACCCGCCACGACCTCCTCGCCTACCTCAGCAACTGATCAAGGAGCCCCATGTCTGTCTCTGAGAACCAAGGATTCAACACCCGCGCCGTGCACGCCGGTCAGGCCTTCGAGCCGCGCACCGGCGCCGTGGTTCCGCCGCTGCACTTCAGCTCGACCTATGCCCAGGACGGCATCGGCGGGCTGCGGGACGGCTACGAATACGGCCGCGGCGGCAACCCCACCCGCGACGCCCTGCAGGAGCAGCTCGCGGCGCTCGAGGGCGGCACCCACGCCTACTCCTTCAGCTCGGGACTCGCGGCAGAGGATTCACTCATCCGCGCCCTGCTGCGGCCGGGCGACCACATCGTGCTCGGCAATGACGCCTACGGCGGCACCTACCGGCTGATCAGCCGTGTGCTGGGCGACTGGGGGATCGGCAACACGCCCGTGGACATGTCCGACCTCGCCGCCGTCCAGGCCGCTGTGTCAGCCAACAAGACCCGCTTCGTCTGGGTGGAAACACCGTCCAACCCGATGATGAAGATCACCGACATCGAGGCGCTCGCCAAGGTGGCGCACGACGCCGGGGCCCTCCTGATCGTCGACAACACCTTCGCGTCGCCCTACCTGCAGACCCCGCTCGGCCTGGGTGCCGACGTCGTGGTCCACTCCACCACCAAGTACATCGGCGGCCACTCCGACGTGGTGGGCGGCGCCGTGGTGGTCAAGGACGCCGGCCTGGCCGAGAAGATCGGCTTCGTGCAGTTCGCCGTGGGCGCCGTCTCCGGTCCCATGGACGCCTTCCTCACCACGCGCGGGCTGAAGACCCTGGGCGTGCGCATGGACCGGCACAGCGACAACGCCCAGGCCGTCGCCGAATGGCTGCTGGAGTGCCCCGAGGTGGAGGCCGTACTCTACCCGGGCCTGCCCTCGCACCCCGGCCACGAGCTGGCCAAGAAGCAGATGAAGAAGTTCGGCGGCATGATCTCGGTGCAGTTCAAGGGCGGCGAGGCTGCTGCACGGAAGGTCGCGGAAAATACGTCCGTCTTCACCCTGGCCGAGTCGCTGGGCGGCATCGAGTCGCTGATGAACTACCCGTCCGAGATGACGCACGCCTCGGTCAAGGGCACCGAGCTTGCCGTCCCCGTAAACCTGATCCGGCTCTCCTGCGGCATCGAGGACGTCGAGGACCTCATCGCCGACCTTGAGCAAGCCTTCACGCACATCCAGTGACGGCCTCCCCGCAGACGCAGGAAGGCGCCGGTCCCCGGCCGGAAACCGGCCGCCCGGAGGGCGGCAGCCCGGGCACGGCGCGCCGGGCCGTCCTCGGCTGGCTCGCGACGGCGGGCGGTGCTGCCGCCGTCGTCCTCGCCCTGATGTGGCTGTATGCCGAGTATGCCCCGGTCATGAACGACTTCGAGGTCTACTACTACGGCGGCACCAAGGTGCTGCAGACCGGCGAGGCCGGCATCAGCGAGCTGTACGCGCCCCGGGACGGCCTGCCGTTCACCTATCCGCCGTTTGCCGCACTGCTGTTCGCCGGCCTGGCCACTCTGAGCCTGGGCCAAAGCGCCCAGCTCTTTATCTGGGCTGCGCTGGGCGGGGCCGCGGTGGTCTCCGCCTGGCTCGCCCGGCACTACTTCGGCATGACCCGCTGGCGCGCTGCCTTTGCGGACTGGCGGTTCCGGACCGTGGCGCTGGCCGGGACCGGGGCCATCGTGCTGCTGGGGCCGTGGCGGGACACCTTCGTGTTCGGGCAGATCAACATCATCCTGATGGGCCTGATCCTGGCCGACTTCGCGCTGCACGGAAAAGCCCGGGCGGGTGAGATCCGGTGGCCTGCGGGCCTGCTGATCGGCGTCGCTGCCGGCATCAAGCTGACGCCGCTGGCGTTCGGGCTGTATTTTCTGGTGCGCCGCGATTTCAGGGCCCTGGGCTGGATGGCCGCCGGTTTCCTCGGCTCCGTCGCCGTGGCCGGGGCCGCCCTGCCCGAGGCGTCCGTGACGTTCTGGACCAGGATCCTGCCCAACACCGGGCGCATCGGCGATCCGGGGTACGTGGACAACCTGTCGCTGAAGGGGCTGCTGCTGCACTCCGGACTGCCGGACTCGGGCTTCACCAGCCTGCTGTGGCTGGTGCTTGCACTGGCCCTGGCCGTACTCACGGCGCTGGTGATCAGGTGGGCGGTGGCCGTGGAGGAAAACTTCGTGGCGGTGTCCGCGACCGCTGTGCTCATGCTCCTGGTCAGCCCCGTCTCGTGGTCCCATCACTGGGTGTGGATCGCGGTGGCGCTGCCGTCCATGGCCTTCGCCATGCACCGCGTTCCCTCCCGGACCGGCCTGATGCGGCTGGGCGGATGGCTGGTGGTGGCTGCCTCGGCCGTGGCCTTCTACCTCGCACCCAAGGACCTCGCGATGGCGGCCGGCGCCGAGGTCTGGGGCGTGAACCCGCGGACACAGTGGCCGCTCATGGCCTCCAGCCTGGGCGTGGTGTGCGGCGTGGCGCTGCTGGTGTACTGGGCCGCCGCCTACCGGCCCTCGCGGACAGGGATCCGTCCGCGCCCCTAGCCAGCTCCTCGTCGAGGTGGCACTTCACGGCAGTGTTTCCGCGGAACACTGACGTCAACTGCCATCTCGATTCGCCCAGGCGCGACGGCTAGCTTTCTTCAAGAAAGTTAGATATGGTCGCAGCATGGCTCTCCGTTCTGACTGGTCCCAGCGCAACTGCAGCATGGCCCGCGGCCTGGATATTTTCGGCGACCCCTGGGGCATGCTGGTCCTCCGCGAGGTCTTCTTCGGCAATGGCCGCTTCGACGCGATGAAGGCGCGCCTCCAGGTGGCTGACTCCGTCCTCACCCGGCGGCTTGCCTCCCTTGTGGAGTCCGGCCTGCTGGTAAAACAGCCCTACGACGACGGCGGCCGCACCCGCCACGAGTACGTCCTCACCGGCAAAGGTGAGGACGCCCTGCCGGTCCTCAACGCCGTCGTCCTCTGGTCCGAAAAGCATCTGCAGGCCCCCTCCGAGCAGGCCCACATGTACATCGTCCACGCAACGTGCGGCCAGCGGACGGCGTCCGCGGACACCTGCACGGAATGCGGGGAACGGCTCACGGCGGAGAACACTAGCTGGCACAGCCTGACGCGCAGCAGCGCACCGCTCCCGCTGGCCACGGCACCCCGGCACACCGACAAAACGACCAACCGCGTCCAAAGCGGCGGAGAAGAAGGAACAGCCGCATGACTACCCCCGAGGACCCCGGAGTTTTCGTCCAGATATCGCGCCCTGAAGGGGCTTTAGAGGACGATACGTGGACAAAAACTCCAGAGGAAGGGACGAAGGCACTCGAGAAAGGTCCGGAGACTCCAGAGGAGGGGCCGAAGAAGCGGCGTCGGTTGCATCCGGCGTGGGCCGTGGCGGCGGTGGCGTTTTTGGCGCTCGTGGGTGCCGCCGGATTCCGTGCCGCGCCCGGTGTCCTCATGGTGCCGCTGCAGCAGGAGTTCGGCTGGTCCACCACGGTCCTGTCTGCCGCGGTGAGCATTAACCTGGTGCTCTTCGGGCTCACGGCCCCGTTTGCCGCGGCCCTCATGGAGCGGTTCGGCGTCCGGTCCGTCACCGCCGTCGCGCTCGGACTGATCGGTGCCGGCAGCGCCCTGACCGTGCTGGTCAACCAGTCCTGGCAGATCCTCCTCACCTGGGGCCTGCTCATCGGCCTGGGCACGGGTTCCATGGCGCTGGTGTTCGCGGCGACCATCGCCAACACCTGGTTCACCAAGAGCAGGGGCCTAGTGATCGGCATTCTGACCGCCGGCAGCGCCGCAGGGCAGCTGGTCTTCCTGCCGTTCATCGCCTTGCTCGCCCAGGATCCGGGCTGGCGCCAGGCCTCGCTGCTCATTGCCGCCGGGGCGCTGGCTGTGGTCCCGCTGGTGCTGAAGTTCCTGAAAAACTCACCGGCCGACGTCGGGGCGTTGCCTTACGGGGCAGAGGAACCGTCCGGGGCCACCGCCGAAAGGGCGGCCACCGCCGGGAATAGGGAGGCGGCCACCGCCGGGAACGCCGGCAAGGCGGCCCCGGAACCCCGCCGCAACGCCGCCGTCCGGGCGCTGCAGGTGCTGCGGACTGCCAGCCGGAACCGCACGTTCTGGGCGCTCGCCGCCGGGTTCGCCATCTGCGGCGCCACCACGAACGGGCTGATCGGCACCCACTTCATCCCGTCCGCCCATGACCACGGCATGCCGGAAACGACGGCGGCCGGCCTGCTCGCCGTCGTCGGGATCTTCGACATCCTGGGCACCATCGCCTCCGGGTGGCTGACCGACCGTTACAACCCCCGGATCCTGCTCGCCGTCTACTACCAGTTCCGTGGAATCGGGCTTCTGGTGCTTCCGCTGCTGCTGGGCTCCTCGGTCCAGCCCAGCATGATCGTGTTCGTGGTGATCTACGGCCTCGACTGGGTGGCCACGGTTCCGCCCACCGCCGCGATCTGCCGCCAGGTGTTCGGCGCCGACGGCAGCGTGGTGTTCGGCTGGGTGTTCGCGGCGCACCAGCTCGGTGCCGCCGCAGCCGCCCTGGCTGCCGGGGCCATCCGCGACGCCACCGGCCACTACACGTATGCCTGGCTGGGAGCCGCCGCAATGTGCACCATCGCCGCGGTCATCAGCGCCACCATCCGCAAAGACGCCGGACGGCGGCGGCCCGCAGCAGTGGCAGTTGCTTCAGTAGACTGAGCCGGGCGCCCCTGGGCGCGGCTCCTTCGGCAGAACGCGCTACGCGTCCCGGAGGCGCACATTGCCGGACTACAGCTGGGGGACACTGAATGGCACTGCTTACCGCCCGAACAAAGAACGCCAGACCCGCCGGGGGACCCGGCGCGGATGGTCCCGGCCGGGATTCCGGTCTGCTGCAGCCTGCAGAACCACGGCTCCGCGGCCGCTGGCCCGTCCTGGCCGCCGTCGAACTGGTGGTCCTTCTGGCTGTACTGGCGACGGCCGTTTTCGTCGCAGGCCGCCTGGACGCCTGGGCGGACAAGGGCTTGGACTTCAGCGTCTACTGGTACGGCGGCAAGATCCTCAACGACGCCGGCCCGGCGCCGTCGGGCCTCTACCAACCCACGGTGAACTGGGCCGGCGGACCGGAACTGCCTTTCACCTATCCGCCGTTCGCGGCGCTCCTCTTCAGCCTGCTGGCGAAACTGCCGCAGGCCACCGCGCTGCTGCTGTTCAACACGGCCGGCGTGGCGGTGGCCGGCTGGGTGGCGGCGCTCGGTGTCCGGTACTGGAACAGCAAGCCGGGCTGGCGCAGCACCTTTGCCTCCCCGACGTTCCGGTCCGCACTCAACCGGCTCGGCGCCGTCGTGCTTTTTCTTGCTGTCCTGAATCTGGGGCCGTGGCGCGAAACCCTGGCATTCGGCCAGATCAACATCCTCCTGCTGGGACTGATGACGGCGGACCTGCTGTCCGGCAGCCCCCGCTGGCGGAACGGCGTTCCCGGCAGCGGTTTCCTGGTGGGCGTGGCGGCCGGCATCAAGCTGACGCCCCTGGTCTTCGGCCTGTATTTCCTGGTGCGCAAGGACTGGCGCGGACTGCTGAACATGAGCGCCGGCTTTGCCTTGACGGTGCTGCTCGGCTGGGTGCTCCGCCCGGCCGAATCCCTCAGTTTCTGGCTGGAGATTCTTCCCGACACGTCCCGGATCGGCGGCGCCGGCTACGTGGACAACCTCTCCATCAAGGGCGCCCTGCTCCACTTCGGTGTGCCGGCGGACGTCGTGAACGTGCCGTGGATGCTCCTGAGCCTGCTGGTTGTGGGTCTGGGCGCGGCCGTCATCAGGACCGCCAGCAGCCAGGGCGCCAGAGTGGTGGCCATTTCCGCGACGGCACTCACCATGCTCCTGGTCAGCCCCGTCTCATGGTCGCACCACTGGGTCTGGATGGCGGCAGTGCTTCCGGCGTTCGCCTGGACCCTGCGCGAAACCCCCCAGCGCCACCGGCTGTCGCGCTGGGGAATGGGCGCCGTCCTGGGCGTGTCCACGGTGGTGTTCCTGTTCTCGCCGAAGACCATCGGCACGGCACTGGGCGCCGAAAACCTTGACCTTCAGACGCCGGTGCCATGGATCATGGCGTCCAGCGCAGGGGTGTTCTGCGCGCTGGCCATCCTGGTGTGCTGGCTCTTGGTCCTCCGGCGCGATGCCGTGGCGGAGCTGGCCGGATGAGCACAGCACTGGTCACCGGCGTGGGGCGCCTCGCCGGAATCGGTGCGGGGATCGCCCGCCAGCTGGCCGCCGACGGCTGGGACCTGGTGCTGACCTACTGGCAGGACTACGACGCCCGCATGCCCTGGGGCATCCAGCCTGACGACGTCGGCCGGCTCACCGCCGAACTGGAGGCCATCGGCTCCAAGGTGGTGGCGCTGCCCGCCAACCTCCAGGACCCCGGCGCCGTGGACCGGCTCATGGCAGAGGTGTCCGCGCAGGCAGGAGCCCTTCACGGCATGGTGCTCAGCCACGCCGAATCCGTCGACTCGGGCATCCTGGACACCAGCCTTGAAAGCTTCGAGCGGCACTTTGCGGTGAACACCCGGGCCAGTTGGCAGCTGATCCGCGCCTTCGCGCAGCAGGCAACGGACCACGGCGGCGCGATCGTCGCGCTGACCAGTGACCACACAGCATTCAACCTGCCGTACGGTGCGTCCAAGGGGGCGCTGGACCGGATCGTCATCGCCGCAGCGCGTGAGCTTGGACCGCTGGGCATCAGCGCCAATGTGCTGAATCCCGGGCCTGTGGACACCGGCTGGATGGACGGCCCGCTTCGTGAAGAACTGACCCGGCGCCAGCCCGGCGGCAGGCTGGGAACCCCCGCGGACGTGGCGGGAACGGTGGCATTCCTGCTGTCCCCGGCAGGCCGCTGGGTATCCGGTCAGCTCATTAAGGCCGACGGCGGGTTCTCGGCCTGACGGTGTCGGCGCACCCTTGGGGTGGCCCAGGTCCCGGCCATGGGAAGTGCGTCCTGCCGCTAGAACCGTGTAGTGCCGCGCATCCGGCGGGGCCGGCCGTCCGGGTCCACCACGAGGCGGTTTGCAGCGCCTGCCCAGAGACGCTGAAGGGGTGGCACCGGCTCAGGAGTGTGGTGGCGCACCTGTCCCTTGGGACGGGGCGTGCGGCGGCCTGTTGCGTGCCAATGGTCCAGAGCGTCGGCATAGGCGTTCCAGAGTTTCAGCCCGGCCGCCGGGGCGTGGAGCTGAGGATCATCCTCGTCCAGGCCCAGGTGTTCGGCCCAGAGCTGGAGCCGCAGCCCGTAGGCCAACGGCCGGGAAGCGCCGGAAACCGCGTTTGGCCCTTGCCCAGCGTCTGAAGTGGGCGGTTCCGGAGGAGTGGCAGTAGTGTCGATGACGGCGCAGGTGAGCTCGCTGTCGGTGGTCCAGGAGCGACGGTTGAAGTTGTCCGATCCGCAGGTGAACCAGGCATCGTCGATGATGCAGATCTTGGCATGCACATAGATCGGAGTCCCGGCACGGTTTTCCAGATCAAACACCCCGACCCTGTCGGGCGCAACCCGCCGCATCCTGCTGATGGCACGGATCTGCCCGACCCGCTTGGGCGGTCCCCCGAGAATGCCGTCCGAGTCCGGGTAGCGCGGCACGACGGCGATTACGTTCAACTCGGGGTTGCGTTCCAGGGCCGTTGCGATGCCGGCCGCGACCTCTTCAGACCACAGGTACTGGTCCTCGATGTAGATCAGCGAGCGGGCCCGGGCGAAGGCTTTCGTGTAGGCCCGTGCGATGCTCCGCTCACCGCCAGGTGCGAACGGGAACGGCGGGTGCTTCATACCGTAGGTACGCAGCAGCTGCACGGCATGAGGTCCCGCAGGCGGCGGGGGCGGCGCAGTGGCCGGAAGCGGTTCGGGGTGCCGGGGCATATCGGCCAGACGTTGCAGCAGCATCCGGTACGGTGTCCGGCGGTCCAGGGGATGGGGATCATTCCACCGTTCGGCGAACAATTCCAGCACATCTGCCACGACCGGGCCCCGGAGTTCGAGCGCGGCATCGTGCCACGGCGGTGTTTTTCCATACCGGGAATCCATGGCCACCGCCTGCGGGTCCCCTTCGTGATCGGCATCGTCCCGGCGGCTGTGGGAAAGATCGATCCCGCCCACGAACGCGACGTCCCGCGACGGGTCGTCCCGCCGGCGGATGACGACCATTTTCTGGTGGTGGCAGCCGAAGAGGCGCACCCGCTGGTCCAGCAGCACCTCCCCGCCGGCGTCGTTGATCTGTTGGCTGAGGAGCTCGTTGGACCGCCGGCTCATCGGGGCCGACACGCGCTCGCCGTGGGAACGCCAAATCAGGCCGCGCACTTCCACTCCGGCCCGGGCCACCCCGGCCAGCAACTCACCGATCGTCGGTCCATCCGCCGTCAGCCGCTCGTCGGCATCGCCACGCCAGTCGGTGAACCACACGCGGTCTCCCGGATCCAGGGCCGACAGCTCCTCATGGAGCCGGGCGAAGTAGGTCGCCCCATGAATCAGGGGCCGCACGAGGTTGCCCTCCGACCACGACGGCGTTCCGGCGCCGCCCGCGTGCACGTCGGTGGCTGCGTTCCCCCGCTCAGCGCCACTCAGGAACCAGGCACCGGCACTGCTGTCCGCCCGGTGTTCCCCGGTCCGTCCCAAGGCCAGGGAATCGTCAGCGTCAGCCATGTGCCCAGTATGCTCCCGACAATGCGGCCGCGGCGAGGGGTAGGCCCGGGCCGTTCAGCGGAACGCGGAGAGCTCTGTGATGTGCTGGCCAAGGATGAGGGTGTGCACCTCGTCCGTCCCTTCGTAGGTGCGCACCGACTCGAGGTTGGCTGCGTGCCGCAGCGGCGGATAGTCCAGGGTGATGCCGTTGCCGCCCAGGACAGTCCGGGCTTCCCGCGCCACCTTGATCGCCTCGCGGACGTTGTTCAGCTTGGCCAGCGAGATCTGCTCCGGGCGGAGCCGCCCGGAGTCCTTGAGCCGGCCAAGGTGCAGGGCGAGCATGGTGCCCTTCTGCACCTCGAGCAGCATGTTGACGAGCTTCTCCTGCGTCAGCTGGTACCCGGCCAGCGGCTTGCCGAACTGCAGGCGCTCCATCGAATACCGCAGCGCTGCCTCATAGGAGTCGCGGGCCGCGCCCATGGCACCCCAGGCGATGCCGTACCGTGCCTCGTTGAGGCAGCTGAACGGGCCGCTCAGTCCCCGCGCACCCGGCAACATCGCCTCCGGCCCCAGCCGGACGCCGTCGAACGTCACATCGCATTGGATCGAAGCGCGCATGGACAGCTTCCGCCCGATCGGCGTGGCGTTGACACCCGCCGTGCCGGCGGGCACGAGGAAGCCGCGGACGCCGTCGTCGGTCTTTGCCCAGACCACCAGCACGTCGGCAACAGAGGCGAGCCCGATCCAGCGCTTGGCGCCGTCCAGGATCCAGCCGGCATCCTCTCCGGTCCCGTCCTGCCGCGCAACGGTGGTCATCGACGACGGGTCCGAGCCCGCCGTCGGCTCCGTCAGCGCGAAACAGCCGATCACCTCGCCGGCGGCCATCCGGGGGAGCCACTCCTGTTTCTGGTCCTCTGAGCCCCATTTGTGGATGGCGCTCATCGCCAGGGAGCCCTGGACCGAAACGAACGTGCGGATTCCCGAATCGCCGGCTTCCAGCTCCATGGCGGCCAGACCGTACTCGACGGCGGACCGGCCTGGGCAGCCGTAGCCCTCCAGGTGCATGCCCAGGACGCCCAGCTCGCCCAGTTGCGCCGGCAGGTGCAGGGGAAAGACACCCTGCTCGTACCAGTCGGCGATGTCGGGGCGGATCTGCTGGTCGGTGAAGTCCCGGATCCGCTGCCGCAGGGCCCGCTCATCGGCGGTCAGCAGGGAATCCAGGGCCAGGACATCCGAAGGGTCCGGGAGGCCATACTCGGCCGAAGCTTCCGCAGGATCAAGGGCATCATCGCTCATTGCAGCATCCTACGTGCCTGTGCGGCCGTGCCGGGGGACTACCGGCCCGCGGGAACCTGGTTGCTGCCCAGGAAGTACCCGCGGGTTGAGGGCAGGAACCGGCAGACAGCGGCCAGCACTACGCCGAGGGCCAGCAGCACCACTCCGCTGACGAAGGCCCCGCCGACGCCGAAGATCTGCGTGTTCCCGTAGGCCGGATCCCACATCTGCGCCGCAGAGATAAAGAACGCCGCGGTCAGCAGCAGCGCCCCGAGCAGCGGGAGGATGCCGCGGAACCACAGGTTGCGCGCGGACTTCCGCAGCGTGTCCCGGAAGTACCAGGCGCAGGCAAAGCCGGTGAGGGCGTAGTAGAAGGCGATGAACAGGCTGATGGAACTGATGGAATCGGACAGCAGGTTCTCGCTGAGGAAGCTCATGGCCACGTAGTAAACGATGGCCGCGGCGCCCATCACCTGGGTGGAGAAGCCAGGGGTCTGGTTCCGCTCGTGGACCTCCCCGAACTTCGGCGGCAGGGCCCGGTGGACGCCCATGGACAGGGTGCCGCGGGCGGTGGGGAGGATGGTGGTCTGGGTGGAGGACAGCACGGACGCCAGCACCGCCACCACGATCAGCCAGCCCCAGGGACCCAGCACCACGTCCTTCATCGCGAGGAACACGTCGTCCTGGTTGTCGGCGTTGGCCAGCCCGATTCCCTCCGTCCCCACGGACGCGTACATCATCACCAGCAGCGCCACCGAGACGTAGATGGCCACCAGCACGAACGCCGAGATGACCGCGCCGCGGCCCGGGGTGGTGGCCGGGTTCTCGGTTTCCTCATTGACCGCCAGGCACGTGTCCCAGCCCCAGTAGATGAACAGGGCCAGCAGGATGCCGTGCACCACCGCCCCGGGATCGGCGAACGCCCCGGCCGGGTTGAACCATTCGGCGTCGAACGGCTGGCCCGTCGGTGCCCCGCCTGTCAGGCCCGCTATCCGGAGGATGATCGCCACCGCGAAGATGCCCAGCGAGATGTACTGGACGTACGTCAGGGTCCGCTGGACGTGCTCACCCAGCCGGATCCCGCGGTAGTTGACGAGGGTCATGAAGGCGATGAAAACGACGCCGGTGGCGGTCACCACTGCCTTGTTCCCCGCCAGTGACCCGTCGCCGATTAGCAGCCACACGTACTGGCCCGCCACCTGTGCCAGGTTGGCCAGGACCACCACGCCGGCCAGGGCCATGCCCCAGCCGCCCAGCCATCCCGCCCAGGGGCCGAAGGCGCGGCGGGCCCAGATGAACGTGGTGCCGCAGTCCGGCATTGCGCTGTTGAGTTCGCGGAAGGCGTAGGCGATGAACAGGACGGGAACGAAGCCCAGGACCAGGATCAGCGGGGTGTAGTTCCCGTTGACGGCCACGATCAGCCCCAGCGTCGCGGCCAGCGAGTAGACCGGCGCGGTGGAGGCGAGGCCCAGCATCACGGAGTCGCCAAGGTCCAGGATCCCGGCGCGGAGTCCCTTGCCGGGGACGGCACCGCCGGGCTGGTTCGCGGCGCCGCCGGCCGCCGTCGTCGTTCGGGTTTTCATAGGGCTATCCCTGCCTTGTTCGCGTTGGCTTGTGCCGCCTGGACGCTCAGCGGCGCCGGCGCGTCAATGGTGTTGGGGACGAAGCGGCAGAAGTAGTCGGTGACCGGCCCGTCGGACTCGCGGATGCCGCAGCCCACCGATTCGCCGTCCACCACCCACAGGCCCAGGACGGGATGGTTGCCGTCGAAGTCGGGCAGGGAATGGTACTGCTGGTAGCACCAGCCTTCGCGGCCGTATCCGCCGGGCTTCTCCAGGCTGATGCCCTCCGCATGGACCCGGATGTTGTCGCCTTCGCGGCCGTGCAGCGGCTTGGCCACCCACTCCTTCAAAGGTCCGGGGTCGTTGAGGTAGGCGGGCAGCAGGTTCGGGTGGTCGGGGTAGAGGTGCCACAGGGCGGCCAGGAGTGCCTTGTTGGACAGCAGCATTTTCCAGGCTGGCTCCACCCAGCGGGGATTGTGCGAGCGCTGCAGCAGGCGGTGGCCGAACGGCTCCTTCATCATCAGCTCCCAGGGGTAGAGCTTAAAGATGGTGCTGATCATGAAGTTGTCCATGTCCACGAAGCGGTTCAGGTTCGGGTCCCAGCCGATGTCGGACATGTTGATGCCGATGGTGGTCCACCCGGCCTGGCTGGCAACGTCGCGCATGTAGGCGGCCGTCATCCAGTCCTCACCCGATTCCTCGGCTTCGGAGTGGGCCACGTGCAAGGTGCTCATTCCCGTGCGGTACTGCAGCTTCTTCCACTGCCGGATCAGTGCCTCGTGGATGCCGTTCCACTGGTCCTTCTCCGGGAAGACATCCTGCAGCCAGAACCACTGCGCCACGGCCGCCTCGATGAGGCCGGTGGGCGTGTCCGCGTTGTACTCAAGCATCTTGGCCGCGCCGCCCTGGCCGTCATAGATGAAATCGAAGCGGCCGTAGATGTCCTGGTCCCCGGCCTGCAGCGACTCGGCGGCCAGTTCGAGGGCCTGCGGGCCGATGCCGATGGGGCCCATGGCGCCCGTGGCCAGGAACTTCGCGGCCTCCAGGCACATCCTGTGCATGTCCTCGGCCGTGATCTCCAGCGCCTCCACCTCGTCCATGGTGAATTCGTAGTAGGCGGCCTCGTTCCAGTACTCGATCTTCTTGCCGCCGGGAAGGATGGTGGTGGAGAACACCAGGCCCTGTTCCTCGATCTTCTGCTTCCAGTCCGGCCGGGGCTCCGAGAGTAACCGCTTCACGCCTAGCCTCCCGTGCTTCCGCCCTTGGAGCTGCTACCGAAGCCGCCCCTGCTGACCGTGCCGCCTTTGCTGCTGTACCCCGTGGACGTCTTGGCCCCCTGTGGCACTGTCCTGGTGAAATTCGGGTAGGCCGTCCGGTTCTGGCCGATGCCCGGAACGCTGGCCCCGCGCGCATAGAAGTACCAGGCATAGAGGGCGCCGCCGCGGCCGGCCGAGCTGTTGCACTGGGTGTCCTCGACGCGCTCGCCGGTTTGCTCGTTGAAGCAGACCTGGGCGTAGTCGGGGTCCTGCTCATTGCTGGCCACGATCGCGGTGATGGTGCCCGCCAGAAGGGCCGTGACACCGAGGCCCACCACCACCGTGCGGCGCTGCGACCGCTTCTTCCGGGCCGCCGCGTCGCGCTCGCGGTCGCGGGCGAACGGATCGAAGACGGGGCTGGGCTGGGGGACGCCAGTTTCGCTCGGGTGCCCGGGGCCGGTGGTTGCCTTGCCTCGGGTTCCGCTACGGGGTTTTTCCTTGCCTGGCTTTCCAGGTCCTTCCTGTCCCTGCGTGCCGGGGGCCAGCAGCTCGGGGTGGAGCTCGGGCTTAGGCACCTGCCAGGGCGGCGGCTTGGCCGGACCGCCAGACGGGACGCCCTGGCCGGACCTGCCGTCGTTTCCGCCGGTCACGTCGTCGTGCCGGGGCCCGTCGGCGTCCTTGCTCGGGTCCTTCTCCGGGTCCATGGTTCCCCCTGCTGCTCCATGCTGGTGGTGGCCGGAACGCATGGCTGCGGCCGGCGGAACCGGCTGTCCGTGCAGCCGGTGAATACTGCAGCAAGCCTAGTGGCTGGTGGGTGCTGCGGTGAATAAATTTCCACACCCCACCGTCCCGCCGGAAACACCAAAAGCGCTGGTCAGGCCGAGAACCTAGACTGGTGCCATGCACACAGCTACTCTGCTTGCCGTTTGCCGGGTCCACCAGCTCCTTCCGGACGAGGGAAGCGTGGGCGTCACCGCCATCGACAAGCGCCCCGTGGACGGGCCGGTGAAGGTGCACAAGCTCGGTTTGCACGGTGACGTCCAGGCTAGCCGCATCCACCACGGGGGAGAGGACCAGGCGCTCTACGCCTATTCCCAGGCCGACGCCGACTACTGGATCGGTGAGCTGCAGCGCGAACTGCCGCCGGGGATCTTCGGTGAGAACATGCGCGTCGCGGGGATCGAAACCACTGGCGCCGTCATCGGTGAACGTTGGCGGATCGGGCTGGATGTTGAGGTTGAGGTCACCTCGCCGCGTGTTCCGTGCGCGACCTTCCAGCGGCGCATGGACGAGGCCCAGTGGGTCAAGCGGTTCACACAGGCCGGCCGGGTGGGCGCCTACCTGCGCGTCGTCAAGACCGGATCCGTGCAGGCGGGCGACCACATCCACCGACTCTTCGTGCCCAAGCATGGGGTGACAATCGGCCGCTGGTTCAGCGAGCCCGACGTCGACGCCATCGAGGCCCTGCGCGACGCCGAGGCCGATGGTGAAATCCGGCTGCAGCCCGAGTACCACGACCGGTTCGAGCAGATGCTCCGCCGCGTCGGCGGCTAGACCGGCGGTACTGCCGCGTTTCTGCACCGCTTTCAGCCGGCCGGGGTGGACGCCCTCCTGAATCGGCGCGGGCGCAGGACTGCATCGGCGCGGAAACCGGGGCAAAAATGCCCCGTGTGCGCAAGCTCACCGCCCCTGCCGGGCCCTCGGTTCGTCCGCATGCGTTGTCATGCCCTACACTGGAAACATCCCCCACTCCGGAAATCCCTTATTCCTGCCCAATTTTTGAGGCAGGACTGGCAAGTGTTGGGGCCCGCAAATGTGATGCGGGCAGTTTCATAGGGAGAGCCGGCTGAAGAAAACGCTGTACAGACTGCTGGGATAGCAGCCAAGAGATGCAGTGCGAAGTCCTGCCACGGGATTGCGAAAGCGCCGGACTTCGACGTGACCGGCCGGTCAATGAATGCCCGGCGCCCACGGCACAAGTACTGCGGCTCCGCTCACCTCGGGTTGTGCCGCCTGGCCCCCTATGGATGAGGAATATTTCCCTATGCCCGAAAATCACGACGACGCCACCGAGGCGACCGCCGAAACCGCCACCATCGAATTCACCGAGGCTGCTGTCCCCGTAGCCGAGCCCGCCGAGGCCGCAGCCCCCGCTGCAGCCGAGCCGGAAGAAGAAGGCGTTCGCTTCACCGACCTTGGCCTCGACGGCCGGGTCCTCGCCGCCTTGCAGGACGTCGGCTACGAAAAGCCCTCGCCCATCCAGGCAGCCACCATCCCGCTGCTGCTCGAAGGCCGCGACGTAGTCGGCCTGGCCCAGACCGGTACCGGTAAGACTGCAGCATTCGCAGTACCGGCACTGTCCCGGCTGGCCGAACTCCACGACCTCAACGGCCCTTCCCGCAAGACGCAGGCCCTGGTCCTCGCACCGACCCGTGAGCTGGCGCTCCAGGTTGCCGAGGCCTTCACCTCGTACGCCAAGCACATGGACGACTTCACTGTCCTCCCCGTCTACGGCGGCTCCGCCTACGGCCCGCAGCTGGCCGGCCTGCGCCGCGGTGCCCAGGTTGTTGTGGGTACCCCCGGCCGTGTGATCGACCACATCGCCAAGGGCTCCCTGGACCTCTCCGAACTTCAGTACCTGGTGCTGGACGAAGCGGACGAGATGCTGCGCATGGGCTTCGCTGAAGACGTGGAGCAGATCTTCCAGCAGACCCCGGAAACCCGCCAGGTGGCGCTCTTCTCGGCCACCATGCCGAGCCAGATCCGCCGGATGTCCAAGCAGTACCTGAACAACCCTGCCGAGGTCCAGGTCAAGTCCAAGACCACCACCGGCGCCAACACCCGCCAGCGTTACCTGCAGGTGATGGGCCCGCACAAGCTCGATGCCATGACCCGCATCCTCGAGGTCGAAGAGTTCGACGGCGTCATTGCCTTCGTGCGCACCAAGATGGCCACCGAGGACCTCGCCGACAAGCTGCGTGCGCGCGGCTTCCAGGCTGCCGCCATCAACGGTGACATCCCGCAGCAGCAGCGCGAACGCACTGTTGACGCGCTGAAGGAAGGACGCATCGACATCTTGGTTGCCACCGACGTCGCCGCCCGCGGCCTTGACGTTGAGCGCATCAGCCACGTGGTCAACTACGACATCCCGCACGACACCGAGTCCTACGTGCACCGGATCGGCCGCACGGGCCGTGCCGGCCGTTCCGGCGACGCGATCCTCTTCATGACGCCCCGGGAGAAGTACCTGCTGCGTTCCATTGAGAAGGCCACGCGGCAGCCGGTGGAGCAGATGCACCTGCCGACGGCGGAGACAGTCAACTCGCTGCGCCTGGGCAAGTTCGCTGACAAGATCACCGAGACGCTTGAGTCCGAGGACGTGGCGGCATTCCGCGACCTCATCGCTTCCTACGAGGAGGAACACAACGTGCCGGCAGCAGAAATCGCTGCGGCACTGGCCGTCATGGCCCAGGGCGGACAGCCGCTCCTGGTCAAGGAACTGCCTGCTGCTCCCGAGTTCCAGAAGCGCGAACGTTCCAAGGACGGCTTCGGCTCGCGCGGCCCGACCCGTGCGCTTACCGAAGGCAACGCCACCTACCGGATCGCGGTGGGACGGCGCCAGCGTGTCATGCCGGGTTCCATCGTGGGTGCTATTGCCAACGAAGGCGGAATCTCCTCGTCGCAGATCGGCGGCATCGACATCCGCTCGGACCACTCCCTCGTGGAGCTTCCCGCGGACCTGAGCCCCGAGCAGCTGCGCGCCCTGTCCCGCACCCGCATCGGCGGCGAGCTGATCCACCTTGAGCTCGACAGCGGCCGCAAGCCCTCCGGTGACCGCGGCGATCGTGGTGACCGCGGCGGCTACCAGGGCGGTGGCCGCGGCGGCAACTTCAAGGGCAATGGCGGCTTCAAGAAGGAATTCCGCAAGAACGACGGCGAGCGTTCCTCCGCTGACCGCGGCGGCCGTGCGTACAGCGAGCGTTCCGAGCGCGGCTTCGGCGGCGACCGGGGCCAGTCCAGCGACTCCCGCTTCGGCGGGCACGGTGATGGCGCACGCAAGCCCCGCCACGGCAGCGAAGGCGGCCACCGCGACTTCAACCGCAAGGGCAAGTGGTAACCACCCCCTCGCGGTAATTCGCGCGATGAATGGCGCTGTGGTGAATTCCGCATCCGAATAGAGACAGGCCGGCTGTTCAGCCGGCCTGTCTCTATTTAAGCCGTTCCACGTGGCCCGCGTGTACGCTTCGTCACATCTGCGTCCCGACAGGCCCGGGAGGGGCGTCCAAAGGGGGCCTGGTACCCGCTTCGGGCCTGTATTTCCGCGGTTTTTCGGGCCAGGGAACCCCGTTCCGCCGCCGATTTGTTGAGTGTGAAATCTTCGGGTAGAGTATTTACTCGTTGCCCCCCTAGCTCAGTGGTAGAGCGCGTTCTTGGTAAGAACGAGGTCACCGGATCGATTCCGGTGGGGGGCTCGGAATGAGGGCCTGTGTCAAGGCGGTCTTGACCGGCTTGACACAGGTTTTTCTCATTCGTGGCGGTGTAGCTCAGTTGGTTAGAGCGCACGACTCATAATCGTGAGGTCGGGAGATCGAGCCTCCCCACCGCTACAGAATCTGCAGGCCAGAGGCATTCAGCCCCTGGCCTGCTTTTGTTTTTGGCGAGCGCGGCACCAGCCGACTTACGGACACGACGGCGGGCGGCGTGTCCCGTGTCAAAGTGCCCCATTTTGGACTGCTTCCGTCCTGGACCGGCCCCGTGACCCGGGGGCCTAAGCCTTGGTGACGCTGATGCGCACGTTCGGGCACGAGTCAGCCCAGCGGATCAGGGCTGCCTTCTCGGCGCTGTCCGCCCGCAGGCCCCACCGGATCTTCACGGCGATCCAGTTGCCGATGTATTCGCACTTATTCACCGGCGGCATCCACGCCTCCGGACCCTTGGCCTGCTTGGCGGAGTTCAGCGCGGCGGTCTGCGCGTTCAGGGACCGGCCGTCGCCGAGGTCGTTGTAGAACGCCACCCGGCGCGCCTGTGACCAGGAGCGGGCGCCGGAGCCCCACGCCTCGTGGACGGGCACCGTGTGATCGATCTCCACGGCTGACGCCTCGGTGTGCGTGCGGTTGTCCCACCTGGTGACCCAGCGGCCCGTCCGCACGGTGCACCGGCGCGCGCTGGTGTACGTCGCGGCGGCCTTCGCCTCCTGCAGCAGGACCTCGGCCCGGGTGTTCTGGCAGTCGCGGTTGGTGTCCAGCCACGTGCCGAAGTAGCGGTTCCGGTCGTAGCCGGCATTGTGCTCCGCTGCCACCGCGAGGGCGCGGACAGCGGTGCGCAGCGGCGCGGAATAGTAGGTGGCGGCCTCCGCGGGGACGGCCAGCCCGGGGAGCAGCAGGCCGGCGGCCACTGCCGCAGCGGACAGCGACCGGACCCAAGGGCCGGACGTGACGGACGCAGCGCCGGCAACCACCCGGCGTCGTGCTTGCTTGAATGGCCCAGCGTGCGGGCCGGAGTGATTGAACGTGCCTAGCGGCATGATTCCCCCAATGATGATTCCTGAAACGGTACGAATTGCTTGATGCGTCAACCAGCATGTCAGCCGCAACTTGGGAGGACTGGATCCTTGATGAGGTCTTGATGCAATCCTGTGGGAAGGCTGCGGATGGTTCCGGAACCGGCGCAACCGTTGTCATCCGGGCGGCTTGACCCTAAGGTCGGACTGCACACCGCAGGCGGACAACAGGAGCGGACATGGCCAGGCTGATCTACTTGGGACTCATGTCCCTTGACGGGTACATCGCGGACCGGGACGGCAACTTCGACTGGGCCGAGCCGGACGCCGAGGTCCATACCTTCGTCAACGAGCTGATGCGGCCGGCGGGAACCCACCTGCTCGGCCGCCGGATGTACGAGGTGATGGCGGCGTGGGAGCATCCGGAGGACTTCGGCGAGATTCCCGGCTACATCCGGGACTTCGCGGACCTCTGGCAGGCAGCGGACAAGGTGGTCTTCTCCCGCACCCTGAAGGACGTGAGCACCGCCCGGACCCGGATCGAGCGGGAGTTCCGCGCCGACGCCGTCCGGCGGCTCAAAGCCGACGCCGGCCGGGACCTGGCGGTGGGCGGCGCGGAGTTGGCCGCGGCCGCCATCCGGGCGGGGCTGGTGGACGAGCTCCAGATGTTCCTCTCGCCCGTGGCGGTGGGCGGCGGCAAGCGCTTCCTCCCGGATGACGTCCGGCTGCGGCTGGAGCTGCTCGAGGAGCGGCGGTTCGGCAACGGCACCGTGTTCCTCCGCTACGCCAACCGGACTGACTGACCGGATGGGACACAATGGGGGCATGACCCGTATCGCAATCATCGGCGGCCACGGCAAGGTGGCCCTGCATCTGTCCGCCCTCCTCACGGAACAGGGGCACAGCGTCACGTCCTTCGTCCGCAACCCGGACCATTCGGCGGACGTCGCCGCCACCGGTGCATCGCCGGCGGTCCTTGACGTTGAAAACTCGACGACGGCGGAGATCGCCGCCGCGTTCAAGAACCACGACGCCGTGGTCTGGTCCGCAGGCGCCGGGGGAGGGAACCCGTCCCGCACGTACGCGGTGGACCGCGACGCCGCCATCCGTTCCATGGACGCGGCCGCGGAGGCCGGCGTCGGTCGCTATGTGATGGTCTCCTACTTTGGCGCGGGCCCGGACCACGGGGTTCCCGAGGGGCACAGCTTCCACGCGTACGCCGAAGCCAAGGCCGCCGCCGACGGGTACCTCCGCGGCACCAAGCTCGACTGGACCATCCTGGGGCCGGGTACGCTGACCGAAGGCCCGGGGGACGGGCTGATCGACGTGAATCCCGCCGACGCCGGTTCCGGGACGCAGACCTCGCGAGCTAACGTGGCCATCGTCGCCGCCGCGGTGCTGTACCTGCCGGGAACCGCTGGCCGGACCATCGAATTCCGCGACGGCACCCAGCCGGTGGCGGCCGCGCTGGACGCCCTGCGGTAGCCCCGCCCGGGTCCAGCCGGCCTGCAAGCAGGAGCGCGAACGCACACTTGAGCCCCGGCGGGTGCGGGGCTTAACTGTGCGTTCGCGCTGATGTTCAGCGGCGGCAGCGCCGCGACGGCGTTCGGCGGCAGCTGCGCCGGGGCAGGCGTAGGGCCGGAGTGTTCCCGGTAGGGTTGAAAGGCACGGCCGCCCTCCGTCCGAGGCGTGGCGCACTCCGGGGAAAGTGGGCACATGGACCAGTTGGCACTCATCATCGGGCTGCTGCTCGCCACCGTGGTGGCAGTCGGTCTCGGGGACCGGCTGCGGCTGCCCTACCCGGTCCTGATGCTGCTCCTGGCCGTGGCGCTGACGTTCTTCCCGGGCTTCCCGGACATCGAGATCCCGCCGGAGCTGATCCTGCCGATCTTCCTCCCGCCGCTGCTGTTCGCCACCGCCCAGCGGAGCTCCTGGGCAGTCTTCCGGGTCCGGTGGCGCACGCTCATCATGCTCGCCGTGGCCCTGGTGGTCATCTCCACCGCCGTGGTCGCGGGCGCCGCGTGGCTCATGATTCCCGGCATCGGTATCCCGGCCGCCATCGCACTGGGAGCCATGGTGGCGCCGCCGGACCCCGTCGCGGTGGAATCCGTGGCCGGCCGCGTGCACATGCCCCGGCGGCTGATCACGGTGCTGCAGAGCGAAGGGCTCTTTAACGACGCGGCCGCCATCGTCATCTTCCAGGCAGCTGTCGCCGCCGCCGTCGGCGGCACCAGGATAGGGCCCGACGTCGTCCTCAAGTTCATCGTGGGGGCGGCACTTGCCGTCGTGGTCGGGATCGCCATGGGCTGGCTGACGTCGCTGATCACCCGGCTGGTGGCGTCCATGGTGGCCCGCAGCGCCGTGACCCTGGTGGTGCCGTTTGCCGCCTACATCCTGGCGGAGGAGTTCCACGCGTCAGGGGTGATCGCCGTCGTGGTCACCGCCTTGGAGATGCAGCGGCACACCCGCCCGCAGGACGCCGCCGAGCGCGTGACCCGGACGGCCTTCTGGGACGTGGTGGAGCTGCTGGTGACGGGGCTTGCCTTCGGGCTCGTGGGGCTCGAGATCCAGGATGTGGTTCGCACGGAAGGTTCAGCCATCTTCGGGATGGCGGGGACCGCCGTCGTGGTCTGCATCCTGGTGTTCGCCGTCCGGTTCGGCTGGCTGGGTCTGCTGGCGGTGTCCGCCCGCAAACGGAAGAACCTGCTGCAGCCGACCTCCGCCAAGGAGGTCCTAATCCTGACCTGGTGCGGCATGCGCGGGCTGGCCACCCTGGCCCTGGCGCTGGCCCTCCCGGTTGCGCTCGCGGACGGCACGCCGTTCCCGGCGCGGGACCAGGTGCTCGTCACGGCATGCGCGGTGCTGCTGGCCACCCTGGTGCTGCCGGGCCTGACGCTGCCGTGGCTGATGAGGGTTCTGAACGCGTCCCAGGACGGCACCGAGGAACGCGACGCGGCGCGGCTCCTTGCCCGCCGTGCGCAGGCGGCCGCCGTGGCCGCGCTGAAGGACAACGAGCTTGTGAAGGAGCTGCCGCCGGAGAAGGTGGCGCTGGTGAAGGAGAAGATGACCCGGCTCCATGCCGAGCTGCTGGATGGCAGCCTCCGCAACGAGAGCCTGGCCGAGAAGCGTGAGCGGGGCCGGGAGCTGGCCATCACAGTCCAGACCATCGCCCTGGACGCCGCGCGGCAGGAAGTCGTCGCGGCCCGCAGCGAACCGGACATGGATCCCGAGGTGGCGGACCGGGTGCTGCGCCAGCTCGACCTGCGGACCATGATCATGCCGGAGTAGGGATCGTGCCGGAGTAGGAGAGCGCGAACGTACACTTAAGCCCCGGCGGGTGCGGGGCTTAAGTGTTCGTTCGCGCTGGGCTCGTAGGGCGGCTCAGGCCGGGACGTTGAGCTCCAGGTCCAGGGTGTTCGTCTCCACGTAGTCCAGGGCCCGCCGGACCGCGCCCACGGTGACGATGGAATCGCCCAGTGGCGAGACCGCCACCCGCGGTGCGGTGGCCGTGAACTCCGGCAGCCGGGCAGCAATGGGCCCGAGCAGGACACCCGCAGAGTTGGCCACCGCGCCGCCGATCACCACGAGCTCGGGGTTGATCATGGTGGCCACCGAGCCGATCACCCGGGCCATCCTGTCGGCCAGGCGGTCCAGGATCTTCAGGGCCTCCGCATCACCCGCGGCGGCAGCGGCAAAGACGTGTTCCGCCTCGGCCCCCGTGGCGGCGTGCTCGCGCAGCGACGTCTTCGCAGTGCCCGCCAATGCCTCCGCAGCCCAGGTGCGTGCCAGCATGGCGATGCCGAAGGTGTCGCCCACTCCCTCCACCAGGTCCAGGTACGCGAGTTCACCCGCGCCGCCCCCGCTGCCATGCAGCAGGCGGCCGTCTTCAATGACGCCGGAACCGAAGCGTTCACTCGCCAGGATCACGACGACGTCGTCCACACCTTCCGCCGCGCCCCGCCACCGTTCGCCAAGGGCCGCGAGGTTGGCGTCGTTCTCCAGCAGCACCGTCCACCCGTGCAGCTTGTGCAGCGCGGACTTGAGGCCGACGTCGAACAGCCCCCAAAAGTGCTGGGCCGCCAGGATGTTGCCGTTCCGGTCCACAGGGGCGGCGATGCCGGCGCACACGGCCAGTACGGCGTCGGGGGAGGCCCCCACACTGCGCAGGGCCATGGCGGCGGCCCGGTCAATGACCGCCACGCGTTCCTCGGCGGACATGTCCTCAATCTCAAACGGCTGGCTGGCCCGTCCCAGCGCCGTGCCGCGAAGGTCGGAGACCACCACTGTGGCCTTGGAGAAGCCCACGTCCATTCCCAGGACGTACCCTGCACGCTCATTGAGTTCGAACCGCCGGGCGGGCCGTCCCTTCTGGTAACCGCCAAAGGCGCGCTGGTTCTCCAGCTCGGTGATCCACCCGCGCTGCATGAGGTCCTCGCACACGGAGATGGCAGTGGCCCGGGTCAGGCCGGTGGCCTGGATGACCTCGGTAACCGTCACCGCACCCGAGGCGCGCATGAAATCCAGGACAGCTCCGGCGCTCACCCGGCGCAGCAGCTGGGGCGTGGCCGCCGTCATCTCGGACATGGTGTTGACCTCCTTGTGCTCTTCCCCACATAATACTTGAGGAACTAAATTTAGATTCCATATAAACTACCAACGTGGGCCGGACGGCCGCCGGCCACGGAATTCTCCTTCCAGCTTTTTCCTCAGCCCTTTTGCAAAGGAGCAACTGTGAACAGCCCTTCGAAGCACCGCCAACTCCGGAAACCGCAACGCCGCGCCACCTGCCAGCACTCCGCCCCGGCCTCCGCACTGTGAGCGCGACTCCGCTCAGCCGGCGGGCGCTGTTCAAGGCTGCCGGGCTCGCCGGCGCGGCAGCCGTCCTGCCGCTGGCAGGCTGCGGTTCCGTGCCCGGCGGTTCCGTGCCCAGCAGCCAGAACGGCACCACCACGCTGCGCTTCATGCAGAACAAGCCCGAGGTGGTGGCCTACTTCAACCGGGTCATCAAGGACTTCGAGGCACTCAACCCGGACATCCGCGTCATCCAGGACTTCAACGAGGGCAACTTCGTCCCGGGCCTGGTCCGCAACGATCCGCCGGACGTCGTGACCCGCGGCTTCGCCCAGGCCACCGCCGACTTCGTGCGCAAGGGCGTGTTTGCGGACCTCTCGGACCTGCCCGCGGCGGCCACCATCGACCCCAAGGTGCAGGACCTTGTCAGCTCCTGGGGACAGTACAACGGGCACGAAACCAGCGCCCTCCCGTTCTCCCTGGCCGCCGCCGGAGTCATCTACAACCGCGACATTTTCGAAGCCCACGGCGTACAGGTCCCCGCCACCTGGGACGAGTTCGTCGCGGCCTGCGGGAAATTCACGGCCGCCGGCATCACCCCCATCTACGGGACCTTCAAGGACAGCTGGACCCTCGGGCAGGGGATGTTCGACTACCTCGCGGGCGGCTCCCTGGACGTCGCCGACTTTTTCGCGAAGCTCACCGCCAGGGGTGCCGCCATTAGCGAAGACGCCAAGGAGTCGTTCACCAGCAATTTCGGTCCGGTCCTGCCCAAGATGCTTGAGCTGGCAGCCCTCTCACAGAAGGGCGCCGCGAGCAAGAACTACGCGGACGGCAATGCCGCGTTCGCCAAGGGCCAGGCGGCCATGTACCTGCAGGGGCCGTGGGCGCTGTCCCAGCTGGTGGCCGCCAACAAGGACGTCAGGCTCGGCAGCTTCCCGCTGCCCGTCACGAACAACCCCGCGGACACCAAGGCCCGGGTCAACGTGGACATGGCCCTGTCCATCCCGCGAAACACCCGGAACATGGCGGCGGCACGGCGGTTCGTCAGCTACCTGCTGGACCCCTCCGTGGTGAACGCCTACAACGAAAAGAACGCGGCGTTCTCGCCGCTCAAGGAAGCTCCCGCCGTCGAAAATCCCCAGATCACCGGCCTCGCCGCCTCCGTCCGGGAGGGCCGGTACTACCAGGGAGCCACCACCTACTTCCCGCCGTCGGTACCGCTGTACAACTACATCCAATCCTTTGTGTACGGCAAGAACGGCGAGCAATTCCTTTCCGCCCTCGACGACGAATGGCGCCGCGTCGCCGAGCGCACCGCGGTCTGACCCGCCCGAATCCAGGAGCCCCCATGACTACAACCTCAGAGTCGGCGCAGGCAGCCCTGCCCGCCGCCACGACCGTTCCCCCGAAGACACCGCAGCGCACCGTCCGCGCCAAGGGCCGCATCGATCCGGCGTACTACTGGATGGTGGTGCCGGTCCTGGCGCTGTTCGCCTTCTTCATCACGCTGCCCGCGCTCGTGGGCGTGTTCTTCAGCCTGACGAACTACGCCGGCTACGGTGACTGGAAGTTCATTGGACTGTCCAACTACATCAACATCTTCCGGGACCCCGCGATCCTGCAGTCCTACATCTTCACGTTCGTGTTCGCCCTGACCACCACCGTGGTGGTCAACGTCGTGGCACTGGCGATCGCGCTCGGCCTGAACGCGAAGATCAAGTGGCGCACCGGCATCCGCACCGTGTTCTTCATCCCGATGGTGCTCTCCGCCCTGGTGGTGTCCTTCGTGTTCAACTACCTGTTCTCCAACACCCTGCCCGTGCTGGCGGACAGCCTCGGCGTGACCCCGCTGGCCACGAGCATCCTGGCCAACGAGAACCTCGCCTGGCTGGCCATCGTTCTGGTCACGGTCTGGCAGGCGGCTCCCGGCGCCACGATCATCTACCTGGCCGGGCTGCAGAGTGTCCCGTCCGAGGTCTATGAAGCAGCGGACCTCGACGGCGCCGGCAGCGTGCGGCAGTTCCTGAGCCTGACCCTGCCGCTCATCCTCGGATATCTCGTCATCAACGTGATCCTCGGCTTCAAGGGCTTCCTGGGCACCTACGAGATTATCGTCGGCCTCACCGGCGGCGGCCCGGGCATGGCCACCCAGTCCGTGGCCATGCGCATCTTCTCCGGCTTCACGGGCGGGGACTACTCCTACCAGATGGCGAACGCTGTCATCTACTTCCTGATCACCCTGCTCATCTCCGTCATCCAGCTGCGCCTCATCCAGCGCCGGGGGGTTTCACTCTAATGACTGCATTTCCGCTGACCGCACGCCGCCCGGCCCGTCCCGGTACCACCCCGGCCCGCCGGAAAAATCGCTCCGGCCGGGAAGGCTACAGGATCAACTGGTGGCTCACCGCGCTGATGCTGGTGGCCTCGCTGACCGTGCTGCTCCCGCTGTACTTCACCGTGGCCATGGCCCTGAAGTCCCCGGACCAGATCGGAACGGGCACGGGGCTGGAATGGCCCAGCCCGGTGAACTGGGAGAACTTCGGCGCCGCCTACGTGGCAACGAATTTCCCGCGGGCATTTATGTCGACGGCGTTCGTCACCGTATTCAGCGTCCTCGGTTCGCTGGCCTGCAGCTCGCTCGTGGCCTATGCCATCGCCAGGAACTGGAACCGGAGGTTCTTCCGGGGCTCCTTCGTCTACCTGCTCTCGGCCATGTTCATCCCGTTTCCGGTGATCATCCTGCCGCTGATCAAGCAGACGGCCCTCCTCGGCCTGGACAACCCCGGCGGCGTGGTGTTCCTGCACGTGCTGGGCGGCATCTCGTTCAACACGCTGCTGTACATCGCCTTCGTCCGCTCCATTCCGGTGGAGCTGGAGGAATCGGCCCGGCTCGACGGCGCCACCACCTGGCAGGTGTTCCGCAAGATCATCTTCCCGCTGCTGGCCCCCATGAACGCCACCGTGGGCATCTTCGCCTTCCTCGGCTCATGGAACGACTTCCTGCTGCCTCAGATGATGATCGCCGACCCCGCCCTGCAGACCCTTCCAGTGGTGCAGATGCTCTTCCAAGGAGAGTTCAACACTAACTACAGCCTCGCGTTCGCGTCGTACCTGATGGCCATGGCTCCCACTTTGGTGGTTTACATCCTGGCCCAGCGTTGGGTACTGTCCGGAGTCATGCGCGGGGCCGTCAAGTAGACCCATCAAACCAGTCCAGCAACAACCCCAACCACAAGAAAAGGATCATCCCTTGTCCTCCACCGCCACGCTGGCAACCCTTTCCGATTCCGACCGCCTGGCCGATCCGAACTGGTGGCGCCAGGCGTCCGTCTACCAGATCTACCCCCGCAGCTTTTCCGACTCGAACGGCGACGGCCTGGGCGACATCCGGGGCATCACGGCCAAGGTCCCGTACCTGAAGACGCTTGGAATCGACGCGGTCTGGCTCAGCCCGTTCTACCCCTCGGCGCTCGCCGACGGCGGCTACGACGTGGATGACTACCGCAACGTGGACCCGAAGCTCGGCACGCTGGAGGACTTTGACGAGATGGCCGGCGCCCTCCACGCCGCGGGCATCAAGCTGATCGCCGACATCGTCCCGAACCACTCCTCGGACCGGCACGAATGGTTCAGGGAAGCCCTCGCCGCACCGAAGGGCTCCCCGGCCCGGGACCGCTACATCTTCCGGGACGGCAAGGGCCCCAACGGCGAGTTCCCGCCGTCGGACTGGGACTCCGTCTTCGGCGGCCCCGCCTGGGAGCGCATCACCGAACCGGACGGCACCCCCGGCCAGTGGTACATGCACATCTTCGCCAAGGAGCAGCCGGACCTGAACTGGGCCAACCGGGAAATCCGCGACGACTTCCTCAAGACTCTGCGCTTCTGGTCGGACCGCGGCGTGGACGGCTTCCGCGTTGACGTGGCGCACGCGCTCACCAAGGACCTCACCGAACCGCTGCTCTCCAAGCTGGAACTGAGCGCCGCCAACACGGGTACGGACGGCTTCGACGACGGCTCGCACCCGTTCTGGGACCGCGACGAAGTGCACGAGGTCTACGCCGAATGGCGCGAGGTCTTCAACGAGTACAACCCGCCGCGCACCGCCGTCGCCGAGGCCTGGGTGCACGCCACCCGCCGGGCCCGCTACGCCAGCCCCGAAGGACTGGGCCAGGCCTTCAACTTCGACCTCCTGCAGGCCGACTTCGACGCCGAGGAATTCCACGAGATCATCACCCGCAACCTGGCAGAGGCCGCCGCCACCGGTGCCTCGTCCACCTGGGTGTTCTCCAACCACGACGTCGTCCGGCACGCCACCCGCTACGGCCTGCCCAAGGGCTCCAAAGGCAAGCACGCCAAGGGCCAGGACGGCAAGGACTGGCTGCTGGCCGGCGGACCGGAAAAGGACCTCGACGTCGAACTCGGCCTGCGCCGAGCCCGCGCCGCAACGCTCCTGATGCTCGCGCTGCCCGGCTCCGCCTACCTGTACCAGGGCGAGGAACTGGGCCTGCAGGAAGTGGCGGACATCCCCGAATCCGAGCGCCAGGACCCGTCGTTCTTCCGCAACAGGGGAGTGGAAGTGGGCCGCGACGGCTGCCGCGTGCCGCTGCCGTGGGCCGTGGAGGGCACGTCCTTCGGTTTCGGCGACGGCGGTGCGCACCTGCCGCAGCCCAATTGGTTCAGCAAGTACGCCGTCGAGGCGGAGGACGGCACCCAGGGCTCCACGCTGGAGCTCTACCGCACGGCGCTGAAGCTCCGCCGCGAGCTGCAGGCGGACGAAGAGCTGGAGTGGATCGAAACCGGAAACCCGGACGTCCTGCACTTCAGCCGTCCCGGCGGCTGGCAGGCGGTCACCAACTTCGGGGACACCGCCGTCGACCTTCCCGCCGGCGGGGTGCTGGTGAGCAGCGCACCGCTGGAAGGCGGCAAGCTGCCGGCCAACACCACGGCCTGGCTGCGCTGACTCCAACTGGCTGCGCTGACCGCCGACTGAATAGCAA
>NZ_JBHTSL010000060.1:0-34876 GCF_042795115.1 Arthrobacter sp. NPDC056493
ATCCATGGATGCAGCGGAACCGGCCTTTATGTGTCTGTGGCGCCTGCTGGCTAGCAGCGGCTAGGCTGAACGCCGTTCGCCACGACGCTCGCGCAGAATGGTGAGGCGGTCTTCGAGGATCTGCTCCAGCTCGGGAAGCGAGCGGCGCTCCAGCAGCATGTCCCAGTGGGTACGGACTGCCTTTTCGTTGCTCGTGTCCGGGCGTTCGCCATCAACGAGCAGCGCTTCCTTGCCGGTCTTGGAAACCCAGACAGGGGGAATTTCGGCTTCGGAGGAAAAGGTTACAAAAACCTGTTCGCCGTCCTCGCACCGGTACTCAACCCGCTGACGCGGAGCCGGCTCCACGCCGGATTCGGTCTCCATGCTTTGGGCGCCAAGACGCATGCCTCGCAGGCTGCGATCGCTCATGATTTCTCCCTCTAATCGGTTCGCGGAGCGGACTCCGCGCTAGCCGGAAGCCCTGATAAGGGTGCCTCCGGACTACGGTGTGGTTCACGTAGCATCACTAGGTGAAACGCTTCGCCAAGCATTGTTGTTCCGCACGGACTGATCCGGCCGGACAAATATCCCATTATACGGATTCCGGCAGGGCGCAGCAATCCGATGCAGCTCAGCAATTCGGCACAACGCAGCAATCCGACACAGCGCCGCAACGCCGGCGGGTGCGAAGCGACGGGAGGCAGGCCGTTACGGCCTGCCTCCCGTTTACTGGCCTTGAGGCGCCTAGGGCTGGGTCCGGGCCGCTGCCTCGCCGGACTGGGCATCGGACTGGGCGGCGCCGTCCTGGCCGCCGAACAGGTCGCCCGAGCGCGGGTCAGGATTGGTTCCGCCCAGGGCGCTGCCGATGCCCTTCAGTGCCTCGCCGACTTCGCTGGGGATGATCCACAGCTTGTTGGAGGAGCCTTCGGCGAGCTTCGGCAGAGTCTGCAGGTACTGGTAGGCCAGCAGCTTCTGGTCCGGGTTGCCCTTGTGGATGGCGTCGAACACCTTCTGGATGGCCTGCGACTCACCGTCGGCGCGCAGGATGGCGGCCTTCGCGTCACCCTCGGCCTTGAGGATGGCGGCCTGGCGCTGCCCTTCTGCCGTCAGGATCGCGGACTGTTTGGTTCCCTCGGCGGTCAGGATCGCGGCACGGCGGTCACGTTCTGCCCTCATCTGCTTCTCCATCGAGTCCTGGATGGAGTGCGGCGGGTCGATGGCCTTCAGCTCCACCCTGGAGACGCGGATTCCCCAGCGGCCGGTGGCTTCATCCAGGACGCCACGCAGCTGGCCGTTGATCTGGTCGCGGGACGTGAGCGCCTCTTCCAGGTTCAGGCCACCCACCACGTTGCGCAGGGTGGTGGTTGTCAGCTGTTCCACGGCCTGGATGTAGTTGGCAATCTCGTAGGTGGCGGCCCGCGGGTCGGTGACCTGGAAGTAGACCACAGTATCGATGGACACCACGAGGTTGTCCTCGGTGATCACGGGCTGCGGCGGAAAGGACACCACCTGCTCGCGCAGGTCCAGCAGCGGCAGGAGCCGGTCCACGAAGGGGATGAGGAGGGTTAGGCCGGGATTGAGTGTCCGCTGGTACTTTCCCAGCCGTTCCACGACGCCGGCCCGGGCCTGCGGTACGATCCGCACCGAGCGGACCAGCACAATGATGACGAAAATAATCAGAACCACCAACACGAACGTGAGGGCGACTCCTCCTGGGCTATCCATACTTCTCCTTTGTCCCCAACTTTCAGTGAAGCTCTAACCTGGCGAAATCTCGCCGCAATCTGCTGCTCCGCCGCGGCGGGAGCAGAAACCCATGGGGGAGCCGCCTACTGGACGGCGGTCTCAGCCTGAGGTGAGACGACCGCCGTCGCACCTTCAATGGCCGAGACGATCACGCGCTGGCCTTCGGGAAGTACGCCGGACTGCGAGCGGGCGCTCCAGATGTCGCCGCCGATCTTCACGCGTCCGCCGGTGGCTGTAACTGCCTCAAGGACAAGAGCTGATTCGCCAATCAGGCGGTCGATATTGGTGCGCTGTTCGGGCGGGCCCTTGTGCAGGTGCTTGAGGGTCACTGGGCGGACGAACGCGATCATGAGCAGCGAGACGACGCAGAACACGACGATCTCCAGCCACAGGTCCGCGCCGGCGAAGTCGGCCACCAGGCCGGCCAGGGCACCTCCGCCCAGCATGATGAAAAACAGATCAAGGGTCAGCATCTCCACGGCGGCGAACACCAGGAAGAGGGTGAGCCACAGTGCCCACCAGTTTTGGCCAAGCCATTCAAACATCGCGTTCCCCCTTGATCCCGAGGGCTGCGGGGCAGACCCTCAGTAACTTTCTTCCATCGTAGACCGAAGCGGGAGCGCCCGGCAGGGGAACGGCGGGCAACGAAGGAACGTGGCCAAGCCGTTATGGAGCGCGGGTTTCCGAGGGCACGAAGATGCTGATCCGGAACAGCGCGGAGACCCTGGAGGTAGACGGAAGGCCAGCCAGCCGCCCGGTCAGTGCGGCGCGGTCCGTGTGGTGGCCGGCGGGGCCCATGAGCGCCAGGTTGGCCACGTCCGCCGGGGAAAGCGACAGGTCCACGTCGATGTCCTGCGTCGACAGCGGGGAGAAACGGCCTGCGAGCGCCTCGGCCAGGCGCTCGTCCTTGGCGGGGTCGATGCCCAGCATCCCGGCCTGGCTGGCGATTTCCGCGAGGTGGCCGGCCCGCGGCGTCACTACGATGAGCCGGCCCGAGGGTTTGAGAACGCGGGCGAACTCGGCAGCGTTGCGGGGCGCGAACACCACGGTGACAATGTCGACGGCGGCGTCGGGCAGTGGCAGCGGCTGCCAGACGTCACCCACGAGGTTGATGGCCTCCGGGTTCAGTTTGGCGGCGCGGCGCAGGGCGAACTTGGAGATGTCCAGCCCGACGGCGGCCACGCCGTCGGGCGCGCCCGCCTGGCCGGCACCGTCCGCGGGTTCACTCTCCAGATAGTCCAGGATCGCCCGCAGGTAGTGGCCTGTTCCCGTGCCTGAATCAAGGACCGTGGGGGCAGGCCCGCGCAGTGAGGGCGCGGCGGCCCGGGCCAGTGCGTCGGCCAGGGGACGGTAGTGGCCGGCGTCGAGGAAGGCTGTCCGCGCCGCAACCATCTCGGCGGTATCCGATTCGAAGGCGGTTCCCTTGCCCACCAGCATGTTGAAGTACCCCTGCCGGGCGGCGTCGAAGCTGTGCCGCTCCCGGCACGCCAGCGCCCGGACCCGGCCGGCGCCGCCGTCGTGGACGGCCTGGAGACCTTGGCGGCAGACGGGGCAAAGGAGGTCGGGCAGGCGCGAAAGCATGAGGACCATCCTAGGGCAGGTGTTTTGCATGGCTGCCGTTCCGTGCCTCCGCCCGACCCGCTAGGCTCACGTGGGTGAAGCCTGAACATTTGCCGCTGCTCAACTCCGTTTCCGCCCCTGCCGTCCACCCCGACGGCACCAGGGCCGTGGTGTCCGTCGTCCGGCCGGATTTTGACGCCGACTCCTATGTCGGCCAGCTGTGGAGCGTCCCCCGGGACCCGGAAAAGCTTCCCCGCCGCGTGACCCGGGGTTTCCGCGACACGGCGCCGGCTTTTTCGCCGGACGGCCGGGTGCTGGCCTTCCTCCGCGCCGCGCCCGGCGGCAGGCCCCAGCTCCACGTGGTGGAGGCGGCCGGTGGGGAGCCGCAGGCCCTGACCGACAGAAAGATGGGCGTCGGCTCCTTCGCCTGGTCGCCGGATTCCAACCGGATCGTCTTCGCGTCCAGGGAACCGGAGGCGGGCCGCTACGGAACGGTCGACGGCGTCGGGTCCGGTGCCGAGGACGCGCGGTTCATCACGGATTACAAGTACAGAATGAACGGTGAGGGCTACACGCAGGACAAGCCGCAGCAGCTCTTCTTGCTGGACGTCCCGGAACTGGGAGGGGAACCCTGGGTCAAACCAGTAGGTCGCGCCGCCAAGCGGAGCGACAGCGGGAGCAACGAGAACGGCAGCGGGGGTGAACGCTCGGCGGAGTCTGGTGAGAATGCTGCCGGGTTCCCGGAGGCGCGCCAGCTCACGACCTCGGCAACCGACCACTCCGGCGCTACCTTTAGCAGCGACGGCAGTGCCGTCTACTTCGTGGCTGCCCTCCACGAGAATGCCGACCGGGACCTGGTATCCGGCATCTGCCGCGTAGCGTCCGACGGCGGCACGCCGGCTTTGGTGCCGGTCCCCAATCTGGGTGCCCAGACCGTTTTGGACGTCCGGGAGTCGGCCGACGGGCGCTGGCTGTTCTTCACGGGCCAGGACCTGGGCAGCACGCGCCAGGACTTCGTCGCCAAGAACACGGCCCTCTACGTCATGGCCGCCGCGGGCGGCGACGCCACAGCCCTGAGCGACCCGGAGAACATGGACGTCGAGGCGCCCGGTGCCACCATCGGCCTCCGCGGCCACGACAGTGCGCTGGTGCTCAACAATGCCCAGGGCACGGTGGAGCTGGTCGAATTCAGCGCCACCGGAGACCACTCCCTCCTCGTGCATGGTGACCGGGTGGTCGGCGGGGCCAGCGACGCTGCGGGCACGGTGTTCCTCAGCTACAGCGACGCCGCCACGGCAGGCGACGTAGGGGTCCTCGAAGACGGCCAGCTGCGGCTGCTCACCGACTTTTCCGCAGCCCTGCGGACTGAAGCGGGCATCATCGAACCGCAGGAACTGACGTTCCCGGCCGCTGACGGCTACCCCGTCCACGGCTGGCTGGTCCTGCCGCCGGGGAAGGGCCCGCACCCGGTGCTGCTGAACATCCACGGCGGCCCTTTCGCGCAGTACACCAGCGCGTTTTTCGATGAGGCACAGGTTTACGCCGCTGCCGGGTACGCCGTTTTGATGTGCAATCCACGTGGCTCCGCCGGTTATGGCCAGGCCCATGGTCGGAGCATCAAGGAGCGGATGGGCACCGTGGACATGCTGGACGTGCTCGCGTTCCTGGACGGAAGCCTCGAAAAGTTCTCCTCCCTGGACGCAGGCGCCCTGGGAATCATGGGCGGCTCCTATGGGGGTTACCTCACGGCATGGACCATCAGCCAGGACCACCGGTTCCAGGCGGCCATCGTGGAGCGGGGCTTCCTGGATCCTGTCAGCTTCACGGGCTCGTCGGACATCGGCTGGTTCTTCGGCGGCGAATACGTTGGCTCGGCAGCCGAGCAGGTGGCGGCCCAGAGTCCCATGGCAACCGTTGCCTCCGTCCGTACACCCACGCTGGTGATCCACAGCGAGGACGACCTGCGCTGCCCGGTGGAACAGGGCCAGCGATACTTCACCGCCCTCAAGCAGCAGGGCGTCGGCTCGGCCTTCCTCGTGTTCCCGGGCGAGGACCACGAGCTGTCACGCTCGGGGACGCCGCATCACCGGCGGCAGCGGTTCGAACACATCCTGGACTGGTGGGCGAAGTACCTTCCGACGGACAGCAACCGCGGCGACTCGGCTGAAACCGCGTCGGCCTAACCGCGTCGCACTTCTGTTTCGGCTTCCCGGCCGGCCTGCGGGCCGGCCGGGAACCCGAGTTCGCGGCTGGCTGTAGCGATGCCCGGTTCGGCCCAGCGCGCGGCGTATTCGCTGTTGGTGCTGAGCGAGCGAAGCTCGGCCCGGTCGATGTAGAGCCGTCCGTGGAGGTGGTCGGTTTCATGCTGCACGATTCGCGCCTGCCAGCCGCTGAAATCTTGGGTGACCTGTCCGCCGTCGGGCGTTACATACTCCAGCCGGACGCTTTCGGGTCGCTCAACCACAGCCTGCAGGCCGGAAAGCGATAGGCAGCCTTCAAAAAAGGCGGCGGTTCCGGTGCCCAGGCGGGAGTACGACGGGTTCAGCATCGCGAAAAACTCCAGCGGCGCCCTTCCCCGCGCCGCCGCAGTGGCCTCGTCGATCTCGAACTGGTCTTCGAGGACGGCCAGCTGCAGCGGAATGCCCAGCTGCGGAGCTGCCAGACCGACGCCGGGCGCGGCGTGCATGACCTTCCGCATCAGGACAATCAGCTGGCTGAGTTCGTCGGACTCCAGCTGGCCCTCGAAGGGAGCCGCGTGCTGCCGCAGCACCGGGTGCCCGGCCTGCACAATGGGCGGCAGGGCCTCTGAGGCCATCAGTTCCTGCACTGTTTCCCTGATCCGGGCGGGGCTGTAGGTCGTTGGCGGCGATGCGTGGGTCATGGGGACAGCCTAGTGCCGGTTGCCGCAGTGCCTTGTTGGGCTGCGCTGCGCAGTCCCATGCCGTGCTGCGCCGCCCTACTGCATGGTGAAGCGCCGGGCCACCAGCGCGTTGAAGGCCGGTATGGCTGCGGCACGGGCAATCGCGGCGTTCCGGGGCCGCAGCACGCCGTCCGGCAGCGGCCTGCCCAAAGCCATGTTCACCTCGGCCTGGCGATTGGCCGCGGCAGCGGCCCGCCGTCGCGTGGCATCAAAGTGCCGCAGCGCGTCAGCGGAAGGCTCACCACGCACGACGGCGAGGATCACCGGCAGCAGCGCTTCCGCATCCAGCCAGCCAAGGTTCATTCCCTGCCCGCCGATCGGGCTGATCTCGTGCGCCGCATCTCCGATCAGCGCCATCCGGCCCGAGGCCATTCGCGTTGCCAGCCGTGAACGGACACTGAAGCTGCTAAGCATGGTGTTCGCACCGGCGTCCAGGGCCACACGGGTTCTGCGGGCAACGAGTCCCGCCAACTGCTCCGGATCGGGGCATGCGGGCGGTTTCCCCAGCCTGACCACCCAGCGGCGGACACCGCCGGGAAGCGGGAAGGACTCCACAATGCCTTCGCTTTCCAGGAACAGCGCGGCGTCACTGCCGAACGGGCTGGATTCGGGGAAGTCACCCATCAGGTAGTGGTCCGGATACAGTTTCTGCGGCGCGGTGACCCCCAGAAGGGACCGCATCGTCGAGTAGGCGCCGTCGGCACCCACGGCGAAATCGGCGGAATGGCTGGAATCACCACCGCCGGTGGTGACGCTGAGCGTGACCCGGCCGCCGTCGTCGTGCATTCCGGTGACCCGGGCGTTCCGGAGCAGCGCGCCGCCATCCAGCTCCCGGAGCCGCCGCTCCAGCACCTCCTCGGTCACCGGCTGCGGCACGGCTAGGACGAACGGGTACCGGTCGGAGACCGCAGCGAACGGCATCCGGGCGATCTGCCGGCCCTTGCTCACAGCGACGCCCTGGCGGATCGGGACGCCCCGGCCAATCAGCTCCCGGGCAACGCCGATGCGCTCCAGGGCCGCGAGCGCCGGCGGATGGATGCCGATGGCCCTGGTGTGGGCATTCCGTCCCGGCCGCCGTTCCAGGACACGCACCGCAACCCCGTCCTGCAGGAGCAGCGAACCGAGGAAGAGTCCAACCGGACCGCCGCCCACGATCAGCACATCGGTCATGCCGGGCGCCGCCGGTCGGTATCGTGCCGCCGGTGGGTGAGCAGGCAGTGGAAGGGGGCGTGCGGTTCCACCGTCCAGCCGGCGGGGAGCACGGCGGCCAACTCCGGAACGGTATAGCTGCGCCTGATGGAGGTCAGCCCGTCCCTGCGGATATAGGAGCCGGTGAGCGGCAGGGCGCCGGCGCTGAACAGGGCATAGGCGGCCGCGCTCCGGCTTAGGTCGTTGTGCAGTGCCAGGCGGCGGGCGAGCCGGGCGGAATCGTCCAGGAACGACTGCAGCTCCGGAGACGTCAGGTGGTGCAGCACGTGGTTGGAGATAACGACGTCGTACTGCTTTGCCTCGGCGAGCAGGTCGCCGCTGCTCGCCTGGCGGAATTCGACGCCGGGTGTTGGTGTGCGGGCCGCCGCGAAACGGAAAGCCCTTTCATCCGGGTCTATCCCCGTCACGTGGAGCTGGATCCCGTCCCTGGCCGCCCAGCGGGCGAGCATCACGGCCAGGTCGCCGCCGCCGCAACCGACGTCCAGCAGGGTTGCCGGACCGGCGCCGGACACCTGCGGGCGTACCCTGGTGCGGTACAGCCGATGCCAGCCGGAGACCACACGGTTGACCAGTGCGAACTGTTCGTAGGTGCGCTGCAGCCGGTCCGGATCGCAGTCCGGCCGGTCCATGTCCTCAACGGCGTCCGTATCCCGCAGGCCGAGGATGCCTGGGCCCGTTCCCGGGATTCTCACCGGCTCAGGCCAGCGACGGTTCGGCCTCGCCCGCCACGGCATCAGGCCCACATGACGGCTGCTTCACCTTCGTGAACAGTCCGGTTTCCACCGTCAAGCCGGGGCCGAACGCCATGGAGCAGATCCGTTCGTCCCCTCCCCGCGACGGAAGGTCGAGTACGTGTTTGAGGACGAAGAGCACCGTGGCGCTGCTCATGTTGCCGTAGTTCCGCAGCGTTTCGCGGGCCGGACGCAGCTGCTCGTCGGTGAGGTCCAGCCGGGACTGGACCTTGTCCAGGATGCTGCGGCCGCCCGGGTGGATGGCCCAATGGGTGATGTCGCGGTAGGCGAGTTCCCGCAGCGAGGGGTCGCGTGCCAGTAGTGGTTCGAGCGCGCCCACGATGTGGTCGTCGATGATGTGCGGCACATAGTTGCCGAGCACCATCTCGAAACCCTCATCGCCGATGTTCCAGGCCATCGAGTCTTCACCCACCGGGGTCAGGACAGTCTCGAAGTGGTCCAGCTGGAGCAGCGGCGGGGCTTCCAGGTCCTCGCGGGCCGTCACGACGGCGGCCGCCGCGCCGTCGGCAAACAGCGCGGATCCCATGATCGTGTCGGGATCGTTGGAGGTCCGGACGTGCAGGGAACACAGCTCAGCGCACACCACCAGCACAACCGCCGCCGGGTCCGCCTCGCAGAAGGACTTGGCTGCCCGGAGCGCCGGGAAGGCCGCGTAGCATCCCATGAAGCCCAGGTGGTAGCGCTGCACCGCAGGGTTGAGGCCCAGGGCGCGGACGATCTTGTAGTCGGGGCCGGGGTTGAAAAAGCCGGTGCAGGAGACCGTGATGAGGTGCGTGATGTCCAGCGGGTCAATGCCGTCACACTTGGAAACGGCTGTGTCCGCCGCCTCGATGAAAAGCTTCGTTGCTTCCTCGGCGAAGAGGTTGTTACGTGCCTTGGTGCTGGGGCTCCGCAGCAGGCCGGTCTGCGGATCGAAAAACTGGGGATTTTCGGTGGTGGAGTCCATGGTCAGTTCGCGGACCGCCGTGTACCGGGTGTCGATGGCGGCCGAATCAAAGCACGTGGACACAAGCCGTGAGCCAAGGCGGGTCAGCCCGGGCTGCGCCGCAAACACGTCGCGGGCCTCATGCTGGATGAGCAAAGTCGGCGGAACTGCAGTTTCGAGAGCTCTCACATAGACCGTCATTCGTTCATTCTTAACGAGAGCGCACGGTTAAGACAATGGATGGGACCGGTGGGTCAATGGACGGGACCCGGCTGCAACCGGGCAGCCCCGGACTGGACAACTCCGGCGGGACGTAGCACCATCACGACTGTGACCAGCAAACCCGCCGCAACACAGCGCCTGGACGATCTGGCGCGGCTGCGGCGCGTCCGCGACCGCATCGACAGGGAGTACGCCCAGCCGCTGGACGTCGAGGCGCTTGCCCGCGGCGTGAACATGTCCGCCGGGCACCTCAGCCGGCAGTTCCGGGACGCCTATGGCGAGCCCCCGTACACCTACCTGATGACGCGGCGCATCGAGCGGGCGATGGCGCTGCTGCGGCGCGGCGACCTCAGCGTCACGGAGGTGTGTTTCGCCGTCGGATGCTCTTCCCTGGGGACGTTCAGCAGCCGCTTCGCAGAACTGGTCGGCATGCCGCCCAGCGCGTACCGGACACAGGCGGGCGGGGAGGCGGCGGGCATGCCGTCATGCGTGGTGAAACAGGTGAGCAGACCGGTCAGGAATCGAGAAGCGGTCACGTCCGGCCGCACCTAGACTGGCGGCATGAACCTCACCATTCACTGGACATTCCTTCCGCATAACGACGCCGACGCCTCCTTGGCGTTCTACCGCGACACCCTCGGTTTCGAACTCCGCAACGATGTGGGGTACGGCGGGATGCGCTGGCTCACCGTCGGTCCTCCGGACCAGCCCGGCACCTCGGTGGTCCTGGAACCGCCGGCGGCCGACCCCGGCATCACCGAGGAGGAGCGGCGCACCATCAGCGAAATGATGGCCAAGGGCACCTACGCCCGCCTCGTGCTCGGCACCCCGGACCTGGACGGCACCTTCGAAAAGGTGCAGGCCAGCGGCGCCGAGGTGGTCCAGGAGCCCACGCAGCAGGCATACGGCGTCCGCGACTGCGCCTTCCGCGACCCGGCGGGCAATCTGATCCGCATCAACGAGATCCGCTAAGTCATTTTCGGCCACGGCCGGCGGACGCGGCTGCTGCGTCCGCCGGCCGTGGTGCGGAGCCACTGTCGCCGCACCCCCGGTTCCTGTTGCCGCAACGACGCCGACGAACAAGAATCATTCATGGCGCGCGAAGCCGGCGGGCTCGGCCCACTACCGCTGAACAGATGGAGACACGATGACCACAACGACGAGGACGGACGCGCAGGCATCCGGACTGCACACCGCCGACGGCCATGACCTTATCCGCGTGCAGGGCGCGCGCGTGAACAACCTCAAGGATGTCAGCGTCGAGATCCCCAAGCGCCGCCTGACCGTGTTCACCGGTGTCTCCGGCTCGGGCAAGAGCTCCCTGGTGTTCGGCACGATTGCCGCGGAGTCGCAGCGGATGATCAATGAGACGTACAGCGCGTTCGTGCAGGGGTTCATGCCGACGCTGTCGCGGCCCGAGGTCGACGTGCTGGAGGGCCTGACGACTGCCATCATCGTGGACCAGGAGCGGATGGGGGCCAACCCGCGCTCCACCGTGGGCACCGCAACCGACGCCAACGCGATGCTGCGGATCCTTTTCAGCCGGCTGGGCCAGCCCCACATCGGCTCGCCCAACGCCTACTCCTTCAACATCCCGACGGTGAAGGCGAGCGGAGCGATCACCGTGGAGCGGGGGAACAAGACCAAGGCGGAGAAGGCAACATTTAACAGGCTAGGCGGCATGTGCCCCCGCTGCGAGGGCATGGGCAACGTCAGCGACTTCGACCTCGCGGCGCTGTATGACGACAGCAAGTCGCTCGGCGGGGGCGCCCTGAGCATTCCGGGCTACAGCATGGACGGCTGGTACGGCCGCATCTTCAGCGGAGCCGGCTTCAACATGGACAAGCCGATCAACAAGTTCACCAAGAAGGAGTTGCACGACCTGCTCTACAAGGAGCCAACGAAAATCAAGGTCGAGGGCATCAACCTGACCTACGAGGGCATCATCCCCAAGATCCAGAAGTCGATGCTGTCCAAGGATGTGGACTCGCTGCAGCCGCACGTTCGAGCCTTCGTGGAGCGGGCCATCACCTTCACGACGTGCCCTGACTGCGGCGGCACCCGGCTCAGCCAGGAAGCGCTGTCATCGAAGATCAAAGGCAAGAACATCGCCGACGTCTGCACCATGCAGATCACCGACCTGGCCGACTGGATCCGGGGCCTCGACGAGCCGTCCGTGGCTCCGCTGCTGGCCGGGCTGCAGCACCTTTTGGACTCGTTCGCGGAAATCGGCCTGGGCTACCTCTCGCTGGACCGGCCCTCGGGCACGCTGTCCGGGGGTGAGTCGCAGCGCACCAAGATGATCCGCCACCTGGGCTCGTCCCTTACCGACGTCACCTACGTCTTCGACGAGCCCACGATCGGCCTGCACCCGCATGACATCGAGCGGATGAATTCGCTGCTGCTCCAGCTGCGTGACAAGGGCAACACCGTGCTCGTCGTGGAGCACAAGCCGGAGAGCATTGCCATCGCCGACCACGTCGTCGACCTCGGCCCGGGTGCCGGCACCGGGGGCGGCACCGTCTGCTTCGAGGGCACCGTGGACGGACTCCGGGGGAGTGACACCATCACTGGCCGGCACCTCGATGACCGGGCGCAGCTCAAGGCGTCGGTGCGCTCCGCTTCCGGCGCGCTGGAGATCCGCGGTGCGTCGACGAACAACCTCAAGAACGTCGACGTCGACATCCCGCTCGGTGTGCTCTGCGTCCTGACCGGCGTGGCCGGGTCCGGCAAGAGCTCGCTGATCCACGGCTCGGTCGCCAAGCGCGATGGCGTGGTGGTGATCGACCAGGCCGGCATCCGCGGTTCGCGGCGCAGCAACCCGGCCACGTACACAGGGCTGCTCGAGCCGATCCGCAAGGCGTTTGCCAAGGCCAACGGGGTGAAGCCTGCATTGTTCAGTTCCAACTCCGAGGGCGCCTGCCCCACGTGCAACGGCGCCGGTGTCATCTACACGGACCTGGGTGTCATGGCCACCGTCGAGACCACCTGCGAGGAGTGCGACGGCAAGCGGTTCCAGGCGGCGGTGCTGGAGTTTACGCTCGGCGGCCGGAACATCGCCGAGGTGCTGGCGATGTCGGTGGCCGAGGCTGAGGAGTTCTTCGAAGACGGGGACGCACGCACCCCGGCCGCCCACAAGATCCTCGACCGGCTGGCCGACGTCGGGCTGGGTTATTTGACCCTCGGCCAGCCGCTCACCACGCTCTCTGGCGGTGAGCGGCAGCGGCTCAAGCTGGCCGCGCAGATGGCCGACAAGGGTGACGTTTACATCCTCGACGAACCGACCACCGGCCTGCACCTTGCCGACGTCCAAAACCTGCTGGGCCTGCTCGACCGGCTCGTCGACTCGGGCAAGTCGGTGATCGTCATCGAGCACCACCAGGCGGTCATGGCGCACGCCGACTGGATCATCGACCTCGGACCGGGCGCGGGCCACGACGGCGGCAAGATCGTCTTCGAGGGATCGCCGGCAGATCTTGTTGCCGGCCGTTCAACGCTGACCGGCGAGCACCTCGCAGCGTACGTCGGCGCCAGCTGACGGACCAGCGCGAGCGGACACTTGCGGCCTGAATTCAGGTGATTCCGGGGCCGCAAGTGTCTGTTCGCGGGTGGGTTATGCCGGGCCCGGCAGAACGGACAGCCCGTCGGCGACAACCCTGCCGTGGTGGATGACCGTGCGGTCCGCGCCGCGGTCCATGACGGTGCTCGTGACGGTTTCGCCGTCGACCAGGACAATGTCCGCCGCGTCCCCAACGGCCAGGCCGGGCCGGTCGTCCGGGCCCGTGAGGCGCTGGATTGTGCGATCCATGATGGAGGCACCCCCGATGGTGGCGATCGCGGCGCAATGCTCGATCAGCCGGTCCTTGCGCAGCCGGTGGGTGAAGGCAAGCTGCCAGGTGCGGTCCAGCATGTCGCAATTGCCGTACGGGCTCCAGTAGTCCCGCTGGCCGTCCTCGCCCAGCCCGACCCTGATCCCGGCGTCGGCCATCTGGGCGAGGTCGAACTGCGTACCGCCGCTTGCGGGGGCGACCGTCGCCCACGCAATGTCCAACCCGGCCATCTGCTCGAGGAGCCGGGCGGTCACGTCGGGGTGGACGTTGGCCAGGTCGTAGGCGTGGGAGAGGGAGACGCGCCCCTCCATGCCCAGTGCCCGGGTGCGTTCAAAGATGAGTTCCGCGCTGAATACGCCGAGGTGGCCAGGCTCGTGCAGGTGGATGTCGACGTCGACCCCGTACTTCTCTGCCAGGCCAAAAACGATGTCCAGGTGGCGCGCCGGGTCCCGGTCCAGCTGGCAGGGATCTATGCCGCCGATGGTCGTGGCACCTGCCCTGAGGGCATCCTCAAGCAGGGGCACGGTCCCGTCCTCAAGCAGGAGTCCAGCCTGGGGGAATGCCATGATCTCCACCGTTGCCGCGTGGGCGAAACGTTCCCTGGCGGCCATGACCGCTTCGAAGCGCTCCAGCTTGCAGTCGACGTCGATCTGGGCGTAGGAGCGGACGCGCGTGGTGCCCCGCGCGATCATCCGTTCCAGTGTTCCCGCCACCAGCTCCGGGTAGGGGATGGGCGTGTCGCGCCAGTTTTCCCGGTCGTTGCACATCATGTTCCATACCCCGGGCGCCCCCGTATGCTCCCGGAACGGCAATCCGATCCGGGTCGAATCGAGGTGGACGTGGACGTCACTGAACGCCGGAATGGCGATCCGGTTACGCCCGTCCACTGCGTCACGGGCATTCCCGGCACCATCGACGGCGCCGCCCGGCGGGTGAAGGGCAGCAATCCGCCCCTCGTGGACCTCGACGTCCACAGCGTCGCCGCCCCACGGGCGGACATTGCTGATCAGCATGGTTGTTCCTTTCGGCCGGTACTGGAAGTTCATGGCAGCCTGGGCGAGGGCCGCCGCGGCTACGAAGCTCGCCGTGAACGTTATCAGGGCGACGACGACGATCTTCCAGCTCAGTGAGCGGAGCGCCTTTACGTCCCGGCCGTGCTGCATGCCGATCAGGGCAATCATGGGCGGGCCAGCAAACCGAACGTTGATGTTCTGCGTGGCGGAAGCTCCATTAGGTATACCAAAAGACTGTAGGCGCATATCCATGGAGAGGCAAGTCACATTTTGCTCGAGGCCTGGCAACACAGGCCGCGGCGCACGCCGAGGGTCGGCGGCTGTTCGGCCGGATGCGGGCATCAGACTCCGAGCGGGACTTCCGCCGCCGGGAGCCGGACGAGCCGTTCCCGCCCTCCTAGCGGCCGGCCGAAATCGCAGCGGCGGCCGCTGGTTCGATAAGACGCAATCACCATTGAATTGGTATACCAAACACCGTATGGTTGGGACATCCGATCCCGACTGCAGCTAGCTGGGAAAGCCCGTCCATGCTCTGCAGTAACCCAGACCCTGACCGGCTCATGTGGCCCCGCTCATGCGTCCCGGACCATCCCCTTGGAGAGAACAATGTGCCTGCACGACCACACCCCGGCAGCCCTGCCCGCAACTGCCGTCCCGCGCCGCGGCATCCTGGCCGGGGCAGCGGCACTGGCTGGAATCTCGGTGGCCGGCCTTGCCGCCCAGCTTGGAAACGCCCCCGCCGCGACGGCTGCAGGCAATCCTGCGAACTCCCGCCGCCCGGAGCGCCCCGTTTCACCCCCACCCATGATCATTGAAGGCGGCACCATCGTGGACCCCAAGACGGGCGCTGCAGTGGAAGACGGCGTCCTGGTGCTGGAAGGTGGAAAGGTCAGCGCCGTGGGCAGCCGTGACGAAACACGGCGTGCTGTGGCCGCTCTGGCCGGCAGGGCCCGTACGGTGGACGCCTCCGGCCGCTGGGTCCTTCCCGGCCTCATCGATGTGCACGTGCACGCCAATGCGCTGTCCGATGCAGCGACCATCCTGCACGGCGGGGCGACCAGTGTCAGGAGCGGCTCGACCAGCTTCTACCAGGACGTCGCCCTCGCTGCCTTGCCCGAGTGGGCGGCGGGTGCATCGCCCCGGATGACCCCGGCAGGCTTGTTCATTTCACCCGAACTGGGGGAGTCACTCCTTGCGGACCCGGACCTGGCGCCACTTGCATCCCTGCGTGGAGGAGTGACTGAACCTGCGGACCTCGCCTACCTCGCGGGGGTCAACCTGAAACGCGGCGCCCAGGTGATCAAGACCAGGGCAAATCCGCGCGCTGGCCTGCCGGAGCAGGACCCCCGGGAACTCGTCTACAGCTACGAGCAACTGTCTGCGGTGGTCAAGGCGGCAGGCAAGGCGGGCGTGCTCTGCCACGCGTACAGTGCGGAGGGGATCGACGGCGCGGTCCGGGCGGGCGTGCGCAGTATCGAGCACGGCGTTTTCGTCAGCGAAGCGACCATCTCCCGGATGGCCCGGCGCGGGACGTACTTCACGCCCACCCTCGACGCCATCACCGGCATGTCAGGCTCATCCAACCCCGTCCTTGCCGCACGGGGCCGGGAATACACGCCCATCATCAAGGAGGCGGTGCGGGCTGCCCACGAGGCGGGTGTGACGGTGGTGGCAGGCACCGACTCCTTCGGGTCCGAGGTGACTCCGATTGGCACCGAGGTGCGTCTGCTCGCGGAAGCCGGGCTTTCACCGCTGGATGCCCTGAGGGCAGCGACAGTCAATGCCGCCGCCCTGCTCGGCCGGAGCGAGGACGCCGGACGTTTGCTGCGCGGTTCCTATGCGGATGCCGTGGTTGTGAACGCCGATCCGCTGACCAGCGCGTCAGCCCTGGAGCAGATCCGCGCCGTGGTGGCACAAGGCGTCCTGGTACGGAACGACCTCTGATTCAGCAGCCAGGTCCGGGAACCCTGCGCACCCACCATCCGCCCTCTTCTCCAGAAAGCATTCATGCCCCTGATTCTCACGGCCTCCGAGCTCCAGAGGCTGGCCGACATGCCCGGGACCATCGCCGCCGTCGAACGCGCCTTTGCCGGTCTCAGCCGGGGCACCGCCGCCCAGCCCGCGCCGGATACGCTCCTCCTGCCGTCCTCCGATGCGAGGTTTTTGCCCATGGCGGCCCTGTCCGGCGTCGAGGAGCTGGCGTCCGAAAAGCTGCTGGCGGACATCCCGGAGAACCGGGCGGCCAACCTGCCAGCGCAGCGGTCCACGACACTGTGGCTTCCTTCTGCCACGAAATTTCCCGGTACGGGCTCAACGTCACGCGGGCGGCCGGCGTTCAGGAAGCCGTGGAAGGTGCCGACGTGCTGTGCACCCTCACGCCGGCTGTTGAGCCTCTGGTCAAGGGGGAGTGGTTCCAGCCCGGCCTCCACATAAACGCCGTCGGATCACGCCCCCGGCCGGTCCAACCGGAAATTGATTCGGCGCGCATGGTGCGCGCACGGGTTTTCGTGGACAGCCTCGCCACGGCAAAGGCCAAGTCCGGCGGCCTGGTCATTCCGGTGGCCGAAGGCGTGATGGGCTTCGAAGACGTGGAAGCCGAACGTGGCGGCCGGGACAAAAGCCGGGCGCCTGGGGGATAAGGACGTAACCTTGTTCAATTCGGTGGGTATCGGTCTGCAGGATCTGGCAATCGGCCGGTTCTTGTATGACGCTGCCCTCAAGCAGGGGATCGGCACCCATGTGGAGCTGAACAACTGAGACGGGCGGATCCATGACGCCGGGAATAGCGGGAGGCAGCAGTGACAGTCCAGACGGAATCTCCCGCGTCCTCGGCGGACGCTACCCGGGCGCGGATCCGCGAGCTGATCATCTCCGGTACTTTTGCGCCCGGATCCCGGCTCAGGGAACGCGAGCTGTCCCAGGCCCTGGATGTCTCCCGGGTTCCCGTCCGGGAGGCGCTCCAGCAACTGGAAGCCGAAGGCTTCATCGACACCTCGCCCCGGCGCGGGGCCACGGTCAAGCAGATCACGCTGCGGGACGTCAACGAACTCTTTGACGTGAGGCTAAGCCTTGAAGTTCTGGCGGCGCGCCTCGCGGCCCAGGCAGCGGCACGTGGCCAGTCGTCGTCGCGGCTGAAGCTGGTGATGGACCAGGCAGAAGAGGCAACCTTGGGCCGCGATGAGGCACAGATACCGCTGCTGAACACGGCCCTGCATGCAGAGATCGTTTCGATGGGGGGCAACTCGCTGCTGGAGTACTCCATGAAGCCCCTGCTGGGTCGGATGCAGTGGCTCTTCACCCTGACCGGCCACCGTGATCCGCAGGTACAGTGCGCCGAACACCTGAGCCTGTGCCAGGCTATCTATGACGGCAAGGCAGAGCTCGCGGCGGCGCTGGCCTTTGCCCATGTTGAGCTTGGCCGTGCACCCTCACTCCAGGGGCTGGCGGGACGCCTGCCTGAGGGTTGAGCCGGCGCCGAGCGGCCCGGCTTAGTAAGCCAACTTATTGAAGACTCAACCAACTAGCTGTATATGTAAGGCTCAGCGGGGGGACGCACCTTGCCGCGAGACTTTGGGGGATCCATATGAATTTGCAGCAGAGGGACGATCCTCGCTATCAGCACTTAAAGAAGATTGCCGACCTATTGGATTGGGCCGGCGATCTCGCGGGTGCAGAGTTCACGGATGAGTCCCGCGAGGCCTACGCCCTGGCGCGGAAATTTCACGATCATGCTGACTCGCTTGGGGCAGCGGCCGCTGAACGCCGCGCGTCAAGATAGGCTGCCGGACGGCACCCGAAGGCCAGGGGCTGAAAGTGTCAAACATTATGTCAAGTTACCCCGGCAGATGCGTCCTCTTAAGCGTGACGCCCGAACAATCACGCCCGGCCACGCCGGGATGCGGGCGGATGGGTGGCGGCCCGGGATTCCTGACGGGCTTTGCCCAAAGGGTTTCTGCTGGACCACGCACGACGTGAACGTCCGTAGACAAAGATCAGAAACCGACGCGGCTCGGATCCCGTCGAGGCGTAAGCGGCCGGCGAGCACTCTGGGGCAGCAACTTCTTGACCGAATTACGTCCAAATCCTACGGACACACATCTGAGCTGCGGGCCTTTCGGCGCCCACTTCTGCAAGGCTGAACAAAACGCCGATAATCAGCATTATGTAAAGTAAAGTCACGAACGCTGCATCGGACGCTCGATCGACCCCTCCGCCGTCGCCGCGCCCAGATCGATGATTCGCCGGCTGGCCTACTCGGCAGTTCGCGCCGGGCGCCGTCTACTACGGAAACGCCTGTGACGCGATTTACGGCACGAGTCCACGGAACACCTAGACGTGACAGCGACCTAAGTGGATTAGCCCTTCGGAGATCTAAGCCGCGTGAAGCAGGTCGCCCTGCACGCCGCCTCCGACCGTGGCTTGTCGTGGAGATGGCTTGGACCGACAGGTACCGCGAGGCCTTGGACCCCTCCCCCGCCAAGGGGCTAATTATTCGAGTCGCAACGTCTGCCGTGGTGATGCTGCGGCCGCGCGTGCCATTTCACCGGGGGGCGCGATTCTGCGGGGAATCTGGAGTCTTCCAGCTCAAGCGTGATGGCTGCTGCGGACCGCCTGCGGTGCACAAACAAAGAACAGCGGCTGCTCCACCTGGGCGAACGGCACGACGAGCCACCGACCACCATAGAACTCGACGTACGAGTCCGGCGTGCACCTGGCGAAAGCTTCTTCGCGTGTCATCGTCATTCCTTTCACCATAGGCTTTTGCGTTTTCAGGAATTTCATCACCGTCAGAACCCTTCAGCTCAGACATCGTTCCGGCGTCCCCGAGTGATACTCTTAACTGTAGACCTTCATTGATAAAGGTCAATAGACATTCAAGGTTAAATGTCACTTCATCGGGAGCCTCAGTGGTTACTTGGAAAGAGCAACTCGCCTTCGCACCTCTGGAGAATGCCGACCGCGGCGAGGAGGTCGGACGCCGGCTTAGGCACGCCATCGAACTCGGTGTACTCGAAGACGGTTCCCAGCTGCCGAGCGAAAGCTATCTTGCGTCCAGGATGGGCGTTTCCACTTTGACACTGCGGGCCGCACTTGCCGAGTTGCGCGGGCTGGGACTTGTGGAGACCCGACGCGGCAAAGGCGGCGGAAGTTTCGTGAAGGCCAACACCGGGGACATCGCCCGCGTGCAGCGCCAGTCTCTTGCCGCCTATTCCCTGGAAGACCTGCGGGATTTGAGGGAATACCGCGCCTTCTTGGCCGGCAGTGCGGCCGCGGCCGCCGCGACTGCCAACCGGACCCACCGGCTCTCGATGGGACGCCTCGTGCACACATCCGTCGAGATCCGGGACTGCGAGCATCCGGCGGACGCGATCCGGGCGGACAGCAAGTTTCACATCGAGCTCGCGGCCAGCTCCGGGTCTGTGAGACTCACCCGGCAGGAAGTCGCCCTGCAGGCCGAAGTAGGCCCCCTGATCTGGGTAAACCCGGCCGGCCACAAGGACGCGGCCGCAGAAGACCACACTAAAATCGTGGAGGCGATCAGGAACGGCGACGTCGCTGCCGCCCGAGCGCTGGCCGAAGAACACATCAGGCGGGACATGAACCTGGTCATCGACGAGCGAATGGAGATGGAACGAATACCGACCGATGCGCCGCACGGCCCAGCCTCCAGCGACGACTCAGTGGCCGCCATCGAATCACTCGCCGCCATGTTTTCCGGAACGGCCTCCACATCAATGCGCGAGCTCGAGCAAGCGGTGCGTGCGAGCATCGGGTCCGGAGTCAGCAGAGACAGGGCCGACTCGGACATCTATGGTGCGGCCCGCAGAGCGGTGGCCATCGGCGTTCCACTCCTCTACGGGACCGGCTTCATCGCCGAGCAGTCGTATTTCGGCGAGAGCTGGATTGCCTGGTGCTATACGCCAGCGGGTCCGGAGTCGCCACAGCGGCTCTACATCGACATGGACCTCTACGACGTCGTCACAGCGCCGTGGCGCCCCGACGATACCGCTGATGACACCACCATCCACACCAGTCACGCGTACGTCGATGCGAGTGGAACGAACGAGAACATCATCACGTTCAGCAAGCGAGTCACCATCGCTGGAGACTATGTCGGAGCCGTCGCTGCCGACATACGCGTTGGCCAACTCCAGAGCGCGTTCGAGCCCCTCCTCCGGCCGTTGCCGCCGAACACCTGCATCGTGGACCAGCACGGTGCGATCATCGCAACCAACACGGGCCGCTTCGTTGGCGGAACCATCCCCGTAGCCGACCAGGTTGCACGTCGAGCCCTTCCTGGAGTCCCGTGGTGGCTTTGCATGGGACTCGCCGGAGAAGATGCAAGCCCTGTAACGAGCCAATGAGGGGCCTGCGCTGACGCGCCGCGGATCGGGGCTGCCAATTGAAGCTTCGGCCAAGCCTTGCACCCACCGGGTCCCGGGTCAGCGGGTGTGGACCCAGCCGATGCCGCCGCCGAAGCGGATGCTGCAGCCGCATACGGCGCAGGACCATTTGCCCTGAACCCATCGGCGTTCGGTTATCTTGCGGCAGGGGCTGATTTCCGGGCCGTCGGCTTCGGCACTGGCCCGCACCATCGCGGCCAGCATGACCCGGACATCCGTCTCGTAAATATCCATCGCGTGGAAGTCGCGCAGCTCGCAGCCGCCCCCGCGCAGGCACGCCCCATCGTGGAGCCGGCGGGCGATCGAAAGCACCGCCTGGTCGTTGACGGTGACGGTCAGGACTGGGGCGGCGAAGCGTTCCGCGGGGCAGCCCCGGGGCGGCGGATGATCCGCAAACGAATCGTCGATCAGGTCGTTTATTGTGGCGGTCATCGCGTGCTCCTGTGGTTGTTGTTGTCCCCCTCGCCTGCGGCATCCTGTGATGCCAGTCACGTTCCTCGTTTGAAGCAAAAGTACGCCACTTTAAACATCTAGTCCAGCCTTTTTTAGCAATCAAAATTTCTAGGTTGATGGCGCGGGCATGGCTTTGGGCACAGAGCCGAGGCCCGTAGTCGGGAAAGTTGCAGCCAAAGCCGGTTAGGCTCGCCGAAATCTCGAATGAAAAGAGTCGCAACTGAGGTTTTATAGATGACACTCCCCCGCCAGTGCGTCTGGGGACGAGCAGGGAATCCCCCATCCAATGGAATGCACTGGCACCCCGGGGAGAGCGGGCGGACCCATTCATTACCGGTGGATACGATCAGCCACCTCCGGCGTAGAAGTCGCTGAGTACTCCAGCAAAAATGGGACGCAGCTGGTTTGGGTCGACGATGCCGTCAGCAGCCCGGAGAATGGCGGCGTCGACGTCTGCCAGGAAAGCCTCGGGTGTTGCATGGCTGTCCGGAACACGAATCATCCAGACGTATCCTCTGGGACGCGGCGGCAGGCCGGCGTCTCGGAGAAAGGTGTCGATGTCGTCATCGACTGCTTGCCGGTCAGCGGCCGTGAACGGTTCGTCGAAAGGCTTCCGCCAATCTGCGCTCCCGGTGTGGCCGGACACCGTCCTGCCCGCGTCAGAAGAGCGGCGGCGTCGCAGGTTCCCGTCGCCGGCCGCCCATCCCATCAGGGCTCCCCAGCCGTTCTCAGACAGCTCAGCCCATCGTGCTGACGGCTCGGACTCCTGTACGTCATTCCACATGGTTACTCCCTGCCGGCGGTGAGGCGCGTGACGCTGACTCCACAATGACGGGCCGCACCAGATCGCGCCAGGGAAAAGTTTCTGCCGCAGAGCCCGCAGGGTCTCCCGGCGGCGGGTTCCCTAACGCGGGGGCGGAACATAATATTGATGTGCTGGAACGACGGCCCCTCACCAAGTCTGGCCGGGCGTGGTGCCGCACACGGCCAGGCGCCTGCCACTTCTTCCTTAGTCGGAGGGCTCGGATGGGCTCAAAGAATCGCACCTGGAGGCGAGCCGCCTTCGCTATCGTCCTCGCGGCCTCTGGCTGCACCTACACCACGGACGACCCCCAACCGTCGCCGACATCATCGGATGCGTTCGCGTCATTGGAGCGACAGGTCCAGTTGTTCATGTATCAAGGGGCGGTGGCCGCCGTCGTCCAAGTGCGCTGGCCGGAGGGCGAGTGGTCCAGGGCATACGGCGTGCGCGACCTCGAGTCCGTGACCCCGGCGCAGACGACCGACCGAGTAGAGGTTGCAAGTGTCACCAAAACCATGACAGCCGTGGCCGTGCTCAGGCTCGTGGACGACGGCCTCATCGGCCTCGACGACCCTGTCAATGACGTTATTCCCGGGTTCACGGCCGCGCTCAAGCCTCCGGGTCCGATCACCGTGAGGCAGCTGCTTAGCCACACATCCGGTATGCCGGAGGTAAACGATGCACTGCCGCACGACGTTGACTTCCGCCCTGTCCTCGCCCGGACACTGACCATGGAGCGGGCTCTCAGGCTAGCCGGGACCCTCCCCTGGACCGCGGCCAGCGTCGGGTCCTTCATGTACTCAAACACGAACTATATCGCTCTCGGGCTCCTGATCCAGACACTGAGGCACAAGCCGTTCGTCCAAGTCATGCGTGAAGAGGTCTTTGACCCGCTCGGCCTGAAGAACACCAGCCTGGACCGAATTGACCTGCACGAGACCGGACTCTTGCACGGCTACGTTACCCTCCGCGGTGAGCGGATCGACACCACAGACAACACCTTCGCTAGCGGTTCTCCGGCGGCGGGGGCGGTGTCGACAGTGGCGGACTTGAACCTCTTCATGGCCGCCCTCTTCCAGGGACGGGCCGTCTCGGCGGCGTCCTTGCGGGAGATGAAGACAAGTCCCGGCTTCCTTGGGTATGGGTTGGGGCTGTGGCAGCACGGGGACGGTTGCTCGCCCGCGAAGCGGCAAGAGGGCCGTGGCAACTTCTGGGACTACCAAACGGTCGCAGTCAGCAGCGACGACGGGCGGTACCAGGCCGCCATGACCGTCACCGTGCCGCCGATGCCCACCGAGTTCGAGGACCCGTCCAGCGCGAACAGGCGTGACCTCCTGAATGGCCAGATCGAGTCCACCCTCAACGAAACCCTGGACAGGCTCTGCCAGCCGGCCACCAATGGCGCACGGCAGTCATAGGTCAACCGCTTCGAAAACTCACGGGTCAGTGTCAAGGCCATGTTCACGCACACGGTCGAGCCACTCTGTGACCAGGGCCCTGATGAGGCCGGGCTGCTCGTGCGGCAGCGCATGACCGGCGCGGTCGAGCACTGCGAATGTAGCCCGCGGATAGTGCTCCAGCAGATCCCATTGACCGGCGTACCCAACCATGGAGTCCTGGCGTCCGGTGACGATAAGGACGGGGCCGAAGTATGGTGGACCCCCTTCGGGACTGCTGCTGAACCGCCAGTGTTGGCCGACGCGCTCAAGCCCGGCTTCGTCGACCAGACCAAGAGCGGGGACGACGTACTCCTTGTACCGCTCCAGCATGGCCTGCGTCTGCACGACGAAGTAGTCGCGGAAGACGGTCTCTTCGGCCGGATCAAGCGTCCCGGGCGGATCGGCTGAGGTCCGGAAGACCCGGTGCGCAGGAAGATCCCGGACGTTCTCACCCAACGGACAGATCAACGCGAGCCCTGTCACCTGCTCCCGGCACCTGCCGGCGATGGCGCGGGCATAGTAGGCTCCGGCGGAATGGCCTATGAGCCGGAACTCCCCCTCACCGATCACACCATCGATAAACTCGAGCAGGAGGTCAAGAACGTCGTCGGCACTCTCCAGCGCGCCAGACGGTGTGTGCCCCATGCCCGGCAGATCCGGGTAAAGTCGCCGACAATCCGGTAGCTCGCTAAGTATTGGCTCCATGGCACCGACCATCTCCCGGTGATCCACGCCGGCACCGTGTAATACCAGGATCGGAGCACCGTCGCCGTACTCGACATAATGCACTGGTATTCCGCGCGCTTTGTACTCCACGGCGTCAGCCTAATTTTCGGGGGCCGACGGTGGAGGTCGCATACTCCGGCCGCCCGCGGGGCCGGTACGTCTGAATGGTGATGCCCCGGGACGTGATCCGCGAGCTGACCAGCTCGAGCGCCATATCTGGACCCGAATCGGGGAAGAGCCGCGTGCCCTGGCCGACAACGACGGGATAGGTAACCAGGTCGAGCTGGTCAACCAGGTCGTTCGCCAGCAGCCATCGAACGAGGGCGCCGCTGCCCGGGACCAGCAACTCGCCGTCGTGCTTCGCCTTCAGTTCAGCCATGGCAGTGGCAAGGTCGCCGCTCACGACAGTCGTGCCCGCCCACTGCGGATCGACGAGGCTGGTGGACACCACGTATTTGGGCCGGCTGTTCAGCGCGGCGGCAATCGGGTTCGTTTCAGGATTGGGCATCGCTCCCCAGTAGCCCGCGAAGATTTCGTACGTCCGGCGGCCAAAAAGGAACGCGTCCGCGCCGCCGTACACCTGGTTGAGATAGTCCCCTGCTTCCTCGTCGAGAAGCGGGATGGCCCATCCGCCGCGGTCGAAGCCGCCGCTGCGGTCCTCGTCCGGTCCGCCCAACCCCTGCATCACGCCGTCAACCGAGATGTTGGTCGTGGTGGTCAACCTCATGTCGTGTCACCTTGTCGAACAGCGGCCGCGGACCCCTGCCGGATCTGCGCTACCGGCTACAGACAAGCACACTTGCGGTAGCCACGCGAGGGCAAAATGGGGACGGGCGCCCGCCGCCCGGTGGCTAGGATGTGCATGTGAAGCAGCAAACCCATCAGTGGCAGGCCTCCGCCGGCACGTCCGAGGTGTCCCCCGGTGTCTTTTTCGTCGAGGGCCCGGCGTCAAACTGGATCGTGGTCCGCGACGAAACCGGATTCATGATCATCGACAGCGGGTACCCGTCCGACCGTCCCCTGGTCCTTGATTCCATTCGGCAGCTGGGCCTGCGTCCGTCTGACGCCCGGGCCATGCTCATCACGCACGGCCATGTCGACCACACCGGGGCAGCGGCCTATTTCTCCGAAACATATGGGACACCCATCCTGTGCGCGCCGGAAGAGCTGGCCCACGTCCAAGGCAGGGAAAAGCACCAGGTCACGTTCGGCCAGGTCATCGTCCGCGCCTGGCGGCCCCGCGTGTTCCGTTGGATGGTCCATGTCATCAAGGCGGGAGCCCTCAAGGCGACGCCGGCAACGGATGCCCGGGCCTGGAGCGCAGCCACGCTGAGGAAGCTTCCCGGAAAGCCGGAAGCCGTTCTGCTGCCGGGGCACACCCCGGGCAATGTCGTGATCCAGCTTCCTGAAGCCGGTGCCGCCGTGGTCGGTGATTCGTTCGTCAGCGGCCATCCGATCAGCCGGAGTCACGGACCCCAGATGCTGCACCCGATGTTCCACACCGACCCCGCACAGGCGCTCGCGGCCACCCACAGGCTGGACGAGATCGACGCCTCGGTAGTGCTGCCGGGCCATGGCGCCGCCCTCCGCATGCCGCTGGCCGACGCGCTGGCAGCCCTGCGCGGCTAGCCCGGCCCGGTGGCGTTCCGCCCGCCCCAAGAACGACGTTGCTAAGCAGTCTCCTGGGAACCGGGGCCGGCAGGAGCGGAACGGTGATTCACCTCGGCAGTCAGCCTGTCGATCCGGTCGACGGCGGCGTCAAGGTTTTCGATTGTCGACCACAGGGCAGGCTGCTCTTCCCGGATCTGTTCAGGCGTGCGGCCGGCGGAGGTGAGCGCAGCGAGGTCGAACCTCACGTTGGTCCGCGCTCCGGTCACCGCTGCCCTGAGGGCCCCGAATGCAACGACGACATCGGCAACAAGTGCTGCATTTCCGTTGGAAGACAGCCATTCCAGGTCCGCAATGGCGTCGATTGCGCGCTCGCCGAGCACGGCAGAGGCCTTGGCCGCAGCTACGGATGCCCGGTGTATTGCGTCCTCCCGTTCCGGGCCCGGATCCAGCCGGAAGGCGGCGCCGAAAGCCCGGGACGCTGAAGCATCCTCATCGGCCAGCCGAAGGGCAGCCTCCCGCAGCGAACGCACCCGCGCGTGAACGTCGGCCAACTCCTGACGCCGGCGCCCGTCAGGTTCCGTATATCCGGCGACCATCGATGCCAGGGACGCAGCGATGGCAAGCATGACGCCCGCCCCGGCGCCACCGCCAGGCGAACCGACGGACTCCGCCAACGCCTGCGTCCACTCCTCAACTGTCGAACGCTGGGTCGTTACCGGCGTCGAATCATCACTCATGGCACCAGTCTGCCCCAGGACGCTCTTTCTGCTCAGCCGAAAACAATTGGGAACGGACGCTGACAGAAAAACGGACGACGGCGGGACCTCCCGCCGTCGTCCCCCGGAGACTTTTCCAGATCCGGTGCTACCGGTAGACACGCACCCAATCGACGATCATCTGGGTTTGGTTGGTGATGGTTCCGTCCGGGAACCAGTCGAGCTGAAGGGTCTGGTGCATTCCCACAGGCGGCAGATGGGCCGGATTGGTGTCGATGTACCACGGGACACCGTCGATATAACCGGTGATTCCGGTCCGGGTCCATTCAACGGCGTAGTTGTGCCACTGGGTAAGGTCGAGTGCCTTGGCCGCCCGGGTCTGATAGTTGGACCGCGTGCAGGCGTAATGCAGGCTGAACTTGATCACGTTGACATTGCCGAGCGCCTCCGCGTAGTCAACCTCGGCGCAGTTCGGCGACTTGTTGTCGTTGGGCCACAGCAGCACCACGGGGTGATATTCCACGTCCCGGACAGTGGTCCTCATCCGCGTTTCCCAGCGGCCGTACTTCTGCTGGGCGAACGTGGCCGATACCCCGCCCGTGGTGCCATGGGAGTCACCTGTGATGAAGAGCGCCCCGCTGGCAACTTTCACTGCCTTCGGGCTGCGGATCCCGTTGCCAGCGTGGCCCAGGCTGTCGTACACCTTCCACTTCAGCGGGTTGGGCGGTCCCAAATAGTTGAACTCATCACCGGCCACCACCGGACCCCAGTTTCGCAGGACGGCGGTCTGCACGTTCGGCACGACAGTCGCAGCGAACGCCCCGTCCCCCTGCCCCACGGAGAAGTCCTCGTTCAGATTAATGGCCACCACATTCAACACAACGGCAGCGATGATTGCCGTTGCCAGCTTTCGCCTCCACAGCATGACTTCACCTCGGTTTGCAGCCTTCGCAGCGCCCCGCCCAACGCAACCTGTTCAGTACCTTGGGCACAGGGTACTGAGCCCTTCTTGGGAAAACCTTGAGGTTTTTGGGTCTGGGCCGGCTGGCCGGGGAACTACCCGCCGTTGTAAGCCCGCTGGAGTTCGGCGATATCCAGCTTCTGCATGCCCAGCATGGCCTGGACCACGCGCTGGGCCCCGGCCGGGTCCGGCCCGTTAATGAGCTGGCTGAGAACTTGCGGCACTATCTGCCACGAAACGCCGTACCTGTCCTTGAGCCACCCGCACTGGCTCTCACTCCCGCCGTCCGTAAGGGAGTTCCAGTAGCGGTCAACCTCTTGCTGCGAGGCGCAGTCCACCACGAAGGACACTGCCTCGCTGAAGGAGAACGCCGGTCCACCGTTCAGTGCCTGGAATACCTGGCCCTCGATTTCAAATTCCACGACGACCGCCTGGCCTGCCTGCCCAGAACCGCCCTCGCCAAAGCGCGAGACGCTGGTGACCGAGGCATTGTCGAAGACGGACACGTAGTATTCGGCCGCTTCCTCCGCCTGGTTATCGAACCACAGGCAAGGTGTGATTTTCTGCACGCTTTCCTCCTCCGTGAGGCCGAAGCACGGTCCGCCCTGAGACTAGTCCCGCCCAGCGCCGGGAACAACGGGCGCCGGCGGCCTGACGCTGGCTCAGGCGGGTGTCCCGGCGTCGGACGAGTGGCTCACCAGCCCTACGGTGTTTCCTTCGCTGTCCCGGATGAACGCCATCCATTCATCCGTGCCCGCGGGGCCGAGCCGTGCATCATCGTGATGGAAGATCACGTGCGGGGCACCAGTCACCTCCACTCCCCTTGCCTCCAGCTCCGCCACGTGTGACCGCACATCCGCCACGTTGAGGTAGATCAGCGACGACGGCGCTCCCCGCTCCAGCAGCAGCCGGACGCCGTCGAGATCAAAGAACAGCAGACCCGGCGGGTCAAAGACCGCCGCCGGCGCAGTGCCCAGCAGGGCGGAATAGAACTCCGCCGCCCGGTCAAGGTCCTCGGCATGCTGCGCGATCTGGGTGAGCTTCACCAGGCCTCCTTCAGGGTGCACATGGGTTCCTGCCTGACATCGTCACTGGATCTTCCGGTCAGGGCAAGACCCGGCAAAAACGGATAGGCTCGGAAGCATGCCTTCCACAACAGACCGTTCCGGAACACGGGCGGTTCCGGCGCCGACGGCCGCCGCAGCCGCGGCGGATTTCATTCTCATCCTGACCTTCGCCGCGATCGGCCGCGACGCCCATGCGCGCGGTGAATCACTGACCGGCATCCTGTCAACTGCCTGGCCTTTCCTTGCCGGCGCAGCCGTCGCCTGGCTGCTGCTGCGCGTCTGGCGGCGGCCATTGGCGCTATGGCCCGCCGGGGTGGCCGTCTGGCTGGGCACCGTGGCCATCGGAATGGCGCTGCGGGCGATCACAGGACAGACAGTGGTCCTCCCGTTTGTGATTGTGGCCCTGCTGAGCCTGGCCGTGTTCCTCCTCGGCTACCGCCTCGTCGTCGCAATCGTTCTCCGCCTGCGCGCACGCGGCCGCGCCTGACTCCTCGGGGCCGGGACACCCGGCTGCGGCCCTGCGGGCTGCCACCCATGTACCAGCGAACTCATGTATTAGGCTGGCAGCACAGCCAACAGATCCGGAAGGGTTCATAGTGATCACCGCATTCGTCCTGATCAAGACAGACGCCTCGCGCATCCCCGAAACGGCCGAGGAAATATCCGCCATTGAGGGCATCAGCGAGGTTTACTCCGTGACCGGCGAATGGGACCTGATCGCAGTTGCACGCGTGGCCCAGCACGAAGACCTCGCGGACGTCATCGCCGACAAGCTGTCAAAAGTGCCCGCCGTCGTACACACCACCACCCATATCGCCTTCCGTGCATACTCACAGCACGACCTCGATGCCGCATTCGCGCTGGGGTTCGAGGAGTAGTCACCGTCTGATACAAGAACGGAGGGCCATGCACCTGCATGGCCCTCCGTTCTTGTCTGAGGCCGCTATTTTGCGTTTTCGGCCTGCGAGAGGCTGACCCACTTGTCGAGGACGGCAGCGGCTGCGCCTGAACCAATGGATTCCGCAGCCCGGTCCAGCGCAAGCCTCATGCGCTCAGTGAGCGGGCCGTCGGCCTGAAGGTCGTAGGCCACGAGTCCCGCCGCCGCGTTCAGCAGGACGGCGTCCCTGACCGGACCGGATTCCCCGGCGAGGACGTTGCGCACGACGGCGGCATTCGCCTGGGCGTCCCCGCCGCGAAGCTGCTCCACCGTCGCCTGACGGATCCCCAGGTCCTGGGGAGAGAATGTCTGTTCGGTCACCTCGCCGCCGCGGATCTCCCACACAGTGGACGGTCCGGTGGTGGTCAGTTCATCCAGGCCGTCGCTTCCGCGGAACACCAGGCCCCGGCTTCCGCGCCGCGCCAGAACGCCTGCCACCAGCGGCGCCATGCGGGCGTTCGCTACCCCCACTGCCGAGGCCTGCACCCGGGCAGGGTTGGTGAGGGGTCCCAGGAAGTTGAAGGCTGTGGGGATCGCGAGCTCACGCCTGGGCACCGCCGTGTGGCGGAAGGACGGGTGGAAGACCTGGGCGAAGCAAAAGGTGATGCCCGCTTCCTCGGCGTTCCGCGCAACGTCAGCGATGGGGAGGTCGAGCCGCACCCCCAGCGCTTCCAGGACGTCCGCGGATCCCGACGACGACGACGCCGCCCGGTTGCCGTGCTTAACCACCTTTGCGCCCGCCCCGGCGCAGACCAGTGCGGCCATGGTGGAGATGTTTACGGTGTTAAGTTGGTCACCGCCGGTGCCCACGATGTCCAGTTTTTCGCCGGTGATGGAAATCGGATTGGCATGGGACACCATGGCGTCAACGAGGCCGGCAATCTCCTCCACAGTCTCACCCTTGGCGCGCAAAGCCACCAGGAAACCGGCGATCTGGACGGGCGTGGCGGCCCCCGACATGATGGTGTCCATGGCCCATGCCGTACTGTCCGCGCTCAGGTGTTCGCCGTTCAACAGTGCCGAGATGAGGCGCGGCCAAGTGTTGCCTGCCGCCGGTGCCGATACCTGAGAAGTCACCTCCTGATGCTATCGAGGTGCCCCTCGCAAAGACCAATGTGAACGCCGCCGGGAACTTTTCAGCGCGATTTCGCGTCTTTGTAGAAAAAGTCTCCGCAAAAGGCGGTTTGCGTTGGGCAAGCCGAAGTTTTACAGACATAATGTCTATGTGACATCTGCGACCCATGCCCCCAGTACCCCTGCGCACCCCACGCTGAACCGCCCAAATATGGTCTCCGTAGGGACCGTTGTCTGGCTCTCCAGCGAGTTGATGTTCTTCGCCGGCCTCTTCGCCATGTACTTCACACTCCGGTCCACTTCCGGCCAGATGTGGGCGGAAGAGACGGCCAAGCTCAACTTCCCCTTTGCGCTCGTTAACACCATCGTCCTCGTGGCAAGTTCCTTCACTTGCCAGATGGGCGTATTCGCCGCCGAAAGGCTCCAGCCGCGACGCAGCGGCGGGCCGCTCCAGTTCACCCGCTGGGGCATGAACGAATGGTTCACCCTGACCTTTCTCATGGGCGCATTCTTCGTTGCCGGCCAGACCACGGAATACGCCATGCTGGTCTCCGAGCACGTGTCGCTGTCCTCGAACGCCTACGGCTCCGCCTTCTACATGACCACCGGCTTCCACGGCCTGCACGTCATCGGTGGCCTCGTCGCCTTCCTGCTCATCATGGGCCGCTCCTTCGCCGCTAAGAAGTTCGGCCACTTCGAGGCGACCTCGGCAATTGTCACCTCTTACTACTGGCACTTCGTGGACGTCGTGTGGATTGGCCTCTTCCTGGTCATCTACGTCCTCAAGTAAGCCAGGCTTTTCTCCCTCTTCTCCAAGAGAACGAATTTCAAGAAGCGGCTCACGGAGCCGACGCACGATCGAATAAAGGAACCACCACGTGAAGGCACTCTCGCAGAAGCGACGTCACCCACTGGCAGCAATAGCCCTGCTGCTGATGGGCCTCCTCCTCACTGGTGGGCTGTACGCCGTTGCCACCACCGTCAACGAGGCCAAAGCCAGCACTGCAGAGTTCACCGCCAGCGATACGCAGGAAGGCCAGAAGCTCTTCGAAGCCAACTGCGCCACCTGCCATGGCATGGGTGCCAGCGGAACGCAGGCCGGTCCCTCACTGGTCGGCGTCGGCGCCGCCTCTGTTGACTTCCAGGTCGGCACCGGCCGCATGCCCATGCAGATGAACGGCCCCCAGGCCTACAAGAAGCCGGCCCAGTTCAACGACACCCAGACCCACCAGCTGGCCGCGTACGTTGCTTCGCTGGGTGCAGGTCCGGCCATCCCGGCCGACGAATACCTCGACGAAAAGGGCGATGCAGCCAAGGGTGGCGAGCTGTTCCGCACCAACTGCGCCATGTGCCACAACGCTGCGGCTGCGGGCGGTGCACTGACGCGCGGCAAGTTCGCCCCGGCGCTGGCCGATGTCACCGGCAAGCACATCTACGAAGCCATGGCCACCGGACCGCAGAACATGCCGGTGTTCAGCGACTCGAACATCACCCCTGAGGGCAAGCGCGACATCATCACCTTCCTGAAGCAGATCGAAGCCAACGGCTCCCCGGGCGGCGCAGACCTGGGTGCCCTTGGCCCCGTTTCAGAAGGCCTGTTCGTGTGGATCGCCGGCCTGGGCGTCATCATCGCCTTCACGATCTGGCTGACGTCCCGCGCGTCCTAGCCAATCCGGCACAAAAGAATGTCCTGCTGATCACTCAGCAGGTTTGGAACTGAACATTAACTCGGCAAAGGCCGAGACGAGAGAAGGATGAGGCGAATCATGGGCAACCATAGTGACGGCAGTCCGAACCACTCGGGCACCGTAGCTACGGCTGGTCAGCATGAGGTGGAGAAATTCCAGGATCCTGGAATTCCCCCGCACCGCTTGCGCCTGGCTGACACGGACCCGAAGGCCGCCAAGCGGGCAGAACGGCAGGTTGCTGCACTGTTCGCAATCTCAGTCGTTGGCACCATCATCTTCCTGGTGGCGTACTTCGCCATAGATTTGGGAGATGACTCCAGTGTTGCGACGATCCGGCTGCAGAATGCACTGCTCGGCATCGGAACGGCGTTTGCCATGCTCGGCATCGGCACCGGCATCGTGCACTGGGCCAAGGCCCTCATGCCGGACCACGAAGTTTCCGAGGAACGCCACGCGATCCGCACGGAGGACGACCGCCAGGCTGCGGTCCGCATCGTCGACGACATCGTGGAGGAAACGGGCATCAAGCGCCGTCCCCTCATCCGGAACACCCTGCTTGGCGCCGTGGCACTGGCACCCCTGCCGGCCCTCGCCATCTTCGGTGACCTCGGACCGCGCCCGGACGACAAGCTGGCGCACACCATGTGGGCCCCGCTGGACGGCAAGCTCAAGCGCCTTACCCGCGACCCCGATGGAACCCCCATCAAGGCCTCGGACGTCACCATCGGTTCAGCCTTCCACGTCATCCCTGAGGGCCTCAACGAACTGCACGAAGGCAAGCTCAACGAGAAGGCCAAGGCCGTCGTTCTGCTGATGCGCCTCAACCCGCAGGACCTCCACATCTCTGCAGGCCGCGAGAACTGGAGCTACAACGGCATCGTTGCCTACTCCAAGATCTGCACCCACGTCGGTTGCCCTGTTGCCCTCTACGAGCAGCAGACGCACCACCTGCTGTGCCCGTGCCACCAGTCAACCTTCGACCTGACCCAGGAATGCAAGGTTATCTTCGGCCCGGCCAGCCGCCCGCTCCCCCAGCTGCCCATCGCAGTTGATGATGAGGGCTACCTGGTCGCCACCAGCGACTTCAAAGAACCTGTAGGACCAAGTTACTGGGAGCGTGATGAGCATGAGCGCAGCACCAACAGCTGAAGCCCCCGCCTACGTAGCCAACACCAAAGTCGGACGCTTTACTGACTTCGTCGACGAGCGCGTCGGCGGTTCGGGAATCCTCCGCGAATTCGGCCGCAAGGTATTCCCGGACCACTGGTCCTTCATGTTTGGCGAGGTGGCGCTGTACTCCTTCGTCATCCTGCTCATGTCGGGAACGTTCCTGACGTTCTTCTTCGATCCGTCCATGGCGGAGACGCACTACGCCGGCTCTTACACGCCGCTGAAGAACGTCGAAATGTCCGTGGCCTACAGCTCTTCGCTGGACATCTCCTTCGACGTCCGCGGCGGCCTGTTCATGCGCCAGGTCCACCACTGGGCAGCACTGCTGTTCGTGGCCTCCGTGGCAGTGCACATGCTCCGCGTGTTCTTCACCGGCGCATTCCGCAAGCCCCGTGAAATGAACTGGGTTGTGGGCGGCGTCCTGCTGATCCTGGCCATGGCTGCCGGCTTCACCGGCTACTCCCTCCCCGACGACCTGCTGTCCGGTAACGGCCTGCGCATCATCGACGGCGTGATCAAGTCGATCCCGGTGATCGGCACCTACATCTCGTTCTTCCTCTTCGGTGGAGAGTTCCCCGGCACGGTCATCATCAGCCGCCTCTACACGCTGCACATCCTGCTCGTGCCGGCACTGATCCTGCTCATGATCGTCATCCACCTCTTCATGGTGGTTGTCCACAAGCACACGCAGTACCCCGGCCCGGGCCGGAACGACCGCAACGTCGTCGGCTACCCGCTGGGCCCGGTCTACGCTGCGAAGGCAGGCGGCTTCTTCTTCATCGTGTTCGGTGTCATCGCACTCATGGCTGCGTTCTTCACCATCAACCCGATCTGGAACTACGGCCCGTACGACCCCTCCCCCGTGTCCGCAGGCACCCAGCCTGACTGGTACATCGGTTGGGTTGACGGCGCCCTGCGCCTGATGCCCGGTGTGGTCAGCGGCTTCCACTTCGAATACATCATCTTCGGCCACGTCCTGACGCTGAACGTCCTGCTCCCGGCACTCGTTCCGGCAGGCGCAGTGTTCACCGTGCTGTTCACCTACCCGTGGATCGAACGCTGGATCACGAAGGACAACCGCGAGCACCACGTCCTGGACCGTCCCCGCAACGCCCCCACGCGTACGGCAATCGGCATGGCGGGCTTCACGTTCTACTGCGTCATGTGGGCCGCGGCAAGCTCCGACCTCATTGCAACGCACTTCCACGTGGCACTGAACGACGTCACGTACTGGCTGCGCGCACTGTTCTTCCTCGGACCGATCATCGCGTTCGTCGTCACCAAGCGCGTCGCCCTGGCCCTGCAGCGCAAGGACCGCGAAATCGCCCTCCACGGCCGCGAGACCGGACGCATCGTCCGCCTCCCGCACGGTGAGTTCATCGAGGTGCACGCCCCGCTGGACGAGTACAAGCGCTACAAGCTGGTTGGCTTTGAATCACTTGCACCGCTGCCCGCACAGCCGAACGAGCACGGTGTGGTGACCCGCAACGAAAACCGCCGCGCCAAGCTGTCCCGCTGGTTCTTCGAGGACAGGGTTGCTCCGGCAACGCCTGCCGAGCTGGAAGCCGGCCACGGCCACCACGAAGCTGTTGAAGCCGGCGAGGGACAGAAAACCCTCAGCCACTAGGCAGCGCCCCAAGCAGTACACAGAGAAGGCCCGGTCCACCAGGAC
>NZ_JBHTSL010000061.1:0-33858 GCF_042795115.1 Arthrobacter sp. NPDC056493
TCCCAGCCGTGGGAACGCCCCCTGCTGCTACGCAGTTGGGTTAGTCCGCTGCACCGTCTCCCGCGCGGCCAGCCAGCCCAGGGCGGCGACCAGCAGCACGGCGCCGGTCGCAGCGAACGCCCAGCTGTAACCAAACCGGTCCGCCAGCAGGCCAACCAGCACTGGTCCGAGGATGGCGCCGATGTCGGAGGTCATCTGGTAGGCCGCCAGCACCGGTCCGCCCGAGCGTTCGCGGCCGATCACATCGGCAACCGCCGCCTGCTGCGCCGGGTTCAGCATTCCGGCACCCACTCCCGCCAGCATCGACGCAGCGAGGAACCATCCGAGCCCCTGGGTGAGTCCGATCCCCGCGGTGGCCGCGCCGGTGACCATGAGCCCGGCCACCATCATCGGCTTCCGGCCCAGGCTGTCCGCCAGCCGGCCCGATACGGTCAGGGCGAGGGCGTTCCCGGCAGCGTAGACTGCCAGCGCCCAGCCGGCCGCCCCTGGGCCGGAGCCCAGGGCCGTGACGGCAAACAGCGGCACCGTGGCCATGCGCACGCCAAACGTCGCCCAGCCATTCGCGAAGCTGGAGAGCATGGCTGCCCGGTAGGCGCTGTCGCCGACGGCCTCGCCGAGTTTCATGGCCGGCGCGCCCGTTGCCTCGCCTCGGGCTGACCCGGGTACATGGCTGAGCTGCGTCTGCACCACCAGGGCCGCGAGGACGAGGGCGCCGGCGTAGGCCAGGAACGGGACGCGCAGGCCGAAGCCCGCCAGCAGGCCGCCGACGATCGGCCCGCAGACGTTGCCGATCAGGAACGCCGACGCGTACGCACCCGATACCCGGCCACGGCTCTCCGGCGGCGCCAGCCTGATGACCAAGGCCATCGAGGCCACTGTGAACATGACCGACCCCGCGCCGCCCAGCCCGCGGAACACCAGCAGCTGCCAGTAGCTCTGGGCAAAGGCGCAGGCGGCGGTGGACGCCGCCACGATGAGCAGCCCGGCTACGTAGACCGGCCGCTCGCCGAGCCTGCCGATGAGGGCGCCGCCGGCGGGCGCGAACAGCAGCCGCATGAACGCAAAGATACTTACGATGACGGCGGCGGCCGTAGCCCCGACGTCGAACGTGGTGGCGAACTGAGGCAGCACCGGAGCCACGAGGCCGAAGCCCAGCGCGATTAGGAAGGCTGCGACCAGCATCACCTTGATGTCACGTGGCAGCGGAGTGCCGTCGGTGCGGCGGCCCACACTGAACCGGGGTTTGCCCGCGGCGTTACGGGGGAGTGGCGTCATGAAGCGGGGAATCCTTGCGAAACGGGCGGGACGGGCATTTGTGGCGGCTGAAACATAACCGTAACAAGCAGGATATGCACCATTTACGTCAGGGAGGTTGTTGTAACAGACCGGCAATCTAAATCCTCCGCCAGCGAAACACACCGCGGCAAAACTTGATTCAGGACGCAAAAGGCGTTGGGCAGGCGGATCACTCCGCAGCATTCGATCAAGGGAGGACGTGCACCATGGAACTTACCGCAGGTCACGTATGGCTCATGGTGGCGGCGGCACTTGTGCTGTTCATGACACCAGGTCTGGCATTTTTCTACGGCGGCATGACGCGCGCCAAGGCAGCACTGAACATGATGATGATGAGCTTCATCTCCATCGGCATGGTCGGCGTGGTGTGGGTACTCTGGGGCGCATCGATGAGCTCCGGTGAGGGTTTCCTGGAGATTGTCGGGAACCCGTTCGCCACGTTCGGCCTCGAGGGCATCACCACCCCTGACGGCCTCATCAAGGTTGGCTACGCGGCCACCTTCGCAATCATCACGGTTGCCCTCATCAGCGGCGCGATCGCAGACCGCGCCAAGTTCGGCGCCTGGAGCGTCTTCGTGCCTGTCTGGGTCACCCTGGTGTACTGCCCCCTCGCCTACATGGTCTGGGGTGGCGGCCTCTTCGGTCCCGAGGGTGCGATCGGCAAGGCCCTCGGCCCCGCGATCGACTTCGCCGGCGGCACCGTGGTTCACATCAACGCCGGTGTGGCAGCACTGATCCTGGTCCTCATCATCGGCAACCGCAAGGGCTTCGGCAAGGACCCGAACCACCGCCCGCACAACATCCCGTTCGTCATGCTCGGCGCGGCCATTCTGTGGTTCGGCTGGTTCGGCTTCAACGGCGGCGCCGCCACCACCGCGGAACAGGCCGGCCTGATCTGGGTCAACACCCTCGCCGCTCCCGCTGCTGCCATGCTCGGCTGGCTGGTCACCGAACGTGTCCGTGATGGCCACCCCACCTCGCTGGGTGCTGCCTCCGGTGTCGTCGCCGGCCTCGTCGCCATCACCCCGGCCTGTGCAAACGTCAGCCCGGTCGGTGCCCTCGGACTCGGCGTCGTTGCCGGTGTGGCCTCCGCCCTCGCCGTCGGCCTCAAGTTCCGCTGGGGCTTCGATGACTCGCTGGACGTCGTGGGTGTGCACCTTGTCTCCGGCATCATCGGCACCGTGGCCCTCGGCTTCATCGCCCTTCCGACCGACGGCGTGGGCGGCGGCCTGTTCTACGGCGGCGGCTTCACGCAGCTCTGGGCCCAGCTGGCGGCAGCAGGGATCTCGATCGCCTACTCGGCCATCCTGACCACGATCATCGCGCTGGCCATCCACAAGACCATGGGATTCCGTGTCTCCCAGGAGCAGGAAGCGGTGGGCGTGGACCTCAGCCTGCACGCAGAAACCGCCTACGAGTTCGGCGTCGGCGGCCACGGCGGCAGCTTCCAGCCCCTGCATGAGCTGATCACCGGCGGGCACACCAGCGGCACGGACGCGGTTCCTGCAGGCAGCGACGGCAAGAAGACAGAAGCAGCAACAGGTAAGGAAAGCGTGGGGGCATGAAACTGATCACAGCAATCGTTCGTCCGGAGAAGCTCGAGTCGATCCGCGAAGGCCTGGAGGCCTACGGGGTCCAGGGCCTGACGGTCAGCGCGGCCAGCGGCTACGGCCGGCAGCGGGGCTACACCGAGGTCTACCGCGGCGCCGAGTACAACGTGGACCTGCTGCCCAAGATCCGCGTCGAGGTGCTGGCAACGGACGAACAGGCTGACGACATCCTTGATGTCATCATCGCCAGCTCCAACACGGGCCGCGCCGGCGACGGCAAGGTCTGGACGGTCGATGTCTTCGAAGCAGTGCGGGTGCGGACGGGTGAACGCGGCGTAGCCGCCATCTAGCACCTGCCACCAGCCCAACGCAGCGGGAGGGCCGGTCACCATACAACGGTGGCCGGCCCTCCCCTCGGGTTAAGCCCGGTTGAGGCGGGAAGCCTATTTCGGGGCGGGCCCGTCGGAGCCCGCCCGGTATTCCTCCAGCGGAACCTTGCCCGCTGCCCAGGCAGCCAGCACCGGCTCCACGATCCGCCAGCACTCCTCTGCGGTGTCGCCCCTGACGGACAGCAGGGGATCGCCGCTCAGGACGCCTTCCAGCACTTCGCCGTAAGGCAGCAGCTCGGAGGCGTTGAGCTCGGCCACAAGCGCGGCGCGGTCCAGGCTGAAGATGTCCCCGGGGCCGTTGACGTCGACGTCGAGCTCCAGGGTGTCCGGACCGAACCCGATCCGGAGCTTGTTGGGGGCGTCCCGGCCTGTGAAGCCGGCGGGCAGGTGCGGAACCGGCCGGAAGGTGACCACCGCTTCCTTGCGCTTGTCCCCGAGGGCCTTGCCGGAGCGCAGGATGAACGGCACGCCCTTCCATCGCCAGTTATCGATGTCCACGCGGACCTCGGCCAGGGTCTCCGTGTGCCTGTCCGGGTCCACGCCGTCCTCGCGCGCGTAATCGGGGACGTCCTTGCCGTTGAGGCTGCCCGCGAGGTAGCGCGCCCGCCGGGTGCTGTCCGTGTACGGCGGCTTGATGCTGCTGGCCCTTAGGACCGCGCCGATGGCATCGCGGAGGTCGCGCTCGCCGATGGTGGCCGGCGGTTCGATGGCCAGCAGCGCCATGATCTGCAGCAGGTGGCTCTGGATCATGTCGCGCAGTGCTCCCGCGCCGTCGTAGTAACGCGCCCGGTCCTCGAGCGCCAGGTCCTCATCGAAGATGATTTCCACCTTGGAGATGTGTTGGCGGTTCCAGACCGGCTCCAGGAAGTTGTTGGCGAACCGCAGGCCGAGGATGTTCAGGACAGTGGCCTTGCCCAGGAAGTGGTCCACCCGGTGGATGTGGTCCTCGGGGACCAAGGTCAGGAGCGTCCGGTTGAGTTCACGGGCGGACTCCTCGCCGGAGCCGAAGGGCTTCTCCATGACCAGCCGGGTGCCGGCGGGGACCTGCTCGGGGCGCAGGATCTCGCAGGCCTTCTGGCTCACGTGGGGCGGCAGGGCGAAGTAGACGGCGACCGGACCCTCGAGGCCGGCCAGGAGCTGCGCGAGCGGGCCGTCCGCGGTGACGTCGGCCTGATGGTACTCCGTGGACTTTGCCATGGCCGCCAGCGCATCCTTGCCGGCGTCGTCCGCCTTTTCGGCGGCGGCGTCAAAGGCGGTGTGCACGCGGTCCTGCCACTGTTCCCGTGACCACGGATCCGAACCGGCCCCCACGAGCAACAGGCCGGCGGCGCGGCCGGTGGCCACCAGCCTGGCCAGGCCGGGGAGGAGGAGCCGGCCGGTGAGATCGCCGGAGGCACCGAGGATGAGCAGGGTTTTTACAGTCGTTTGGCTCGTCACCCTGCCAGCATGCCATCTTGAAGGCGTGTCTTGATACCCTAGATAGTCGAGTCCCGTACATCCACTGAAAGAAGTGCACGGCGCGTGTTCAATTCACTCTCTGACCGGTTGACAGCAACCTTCAAGAACCTTCGCGGCAAGGGCCGCCTCACCGAGGCAGATGTCGACGCCACAGTCCGCGAGATCCGGCGCGCCCTGCTGGATGCGGATGTTGCCGTGCCCGTGGTCCGGGAATTCACCGGGCGGGTCCGTGAGCGCGCGCTGGGCGCCGAGGTCTCCGGGGCCCTGAACCCCAGCCAGCAGATCGTGAAGATCGTCAACGAGGAGCTTGTTGAGATCCTCGGCGGCGAGACGCGGCGCATCCGGATGGCCAAGACAGGGCCCACGATCATCATGCTCGCCGGCCTCCAGGGTGCCGGCAAGACCACCCTGGCCGGAAAGCTCGCCAAGTGGATGAAGGCACAGGGCCACAGCCCCATCCTTGTCGCCTGCGACCTCCAGCGCCCCAACGCCGTGACGCAGCTGCAGGTTGTGGGCCAGCGCGCGGGAGTTCCCGTCTTCGCGCCGCACCCGGGCGCCACCTCCGAGCTGGCCCACCCGGCCGGCGACCCCGTCGCCGTGGCACGGGCCGGCGTCGATGAAGCGCGCCAGAAGCTGCACGACGTCGTCATCGTGGACACCGCCGGCCGCCTCGGCGTCGACGCCGACATGATGGAGCAGGCACGGCAGATCCGCCGGGCCATTGTGCCCAATGAAGTCCTCTTCGTGATCGACTCCATGATCGGCCAGGACGCCGTCAACACGGCCACCGCTTTCGACGAGGGCGTGAACTTCACGGGCATCGTGCTGTCAAAGCTCGACGGCGACGCGCGCGGCGGCGCCGCGCTGTCCGTTTCGTCGGTCACCGGCAAGCCGGTGATGTTCGCCTCGACCGGTGAAAGCCTGGACGACTTCGAACTGTTCCACCCGGACCGGATGGCCTCGCGCATCCTGGACATGGGTGACGTCCTGTCCCTCATTGAGCAGGCTGAAAAGTCCTGGGACAAGGAAGAAGCCGCCCGGATGGCGAAGAAGTTCGCCGACCAGGAGGACTTCACGCTGGATGACTTCCTCGCGCAGATGCAGCAGATCCGCAAAATGGGCTCCATGAAGAAGATGCTCATGATGATGCCCGGCGCGCAGAACATCCGGCAGCAGCTGGAGCAGTTCGACGAGCGCGAAATCGACCGGGTGGAGGCCATTGTCCGCTCGATGACCCCGCACGAGCGCGTTGCGCCGAAGATCATCAACGGTTCGCGCAGGGCCCGCATCGCCCGCGGCTCGGGCGTGCACGTGTCCGAGGTCAACGGGCTGCTGGAACGCTTCGCCCAGGCCCAGAAGATGATGAAGAAGATGGCCCAGGGCGGCGGCATGCCGGGAATGCCCGGGATGCCCGGCATGGGCGCAGGCGGTGCCCGCAAGGGCGGCAAGAACGCGCCCAAGAAGAAGGCCCGCTCCGGCAATCCTGCCAAGGCGGCACAGGAGCTTCGCGAGGCGGAGGCCCGGCGGGCAGGGGCATCCAAGGCGGTGCCCACCGGAGCTGCCTTCGGCCAGCAGTCCGGCGACTTCGATCCGTCCCAGCTGAACCTGCCGAAGGGCTTCGACAAGTTCATGGGCGGCAATTAGGGCGCTCGGTCATGTCGGCCGGCGCCGATGTCAGACCGCTGCCATAAGGTTGGGTCATGTATAAGCAGCGGGTAGTGTTCGTGCACGGTGCCGGGAATTTCGGCTCAGCGGCGTGGCCGCGCCAGCACGGCATGGCCCTGCAGTACGACGCCCTGTTCCTGCGGCGCCACGGCTTTGACGCCGAGGCCGAACCGCTGGAGACCGACTTCGCCGAGGACGCCCGCATTGTGCTGCGGTCCCTGGCTGATGACGGCCGCGGGGCCGCCGGGGGCCATGTGGTGGCGCATTCGCAGGGCGCCATCGCCGCGATGATGGCCGCCGTCGAACGCCCGGACCTGGTCTTCTCGCTGACGCTCGTGGAACCGGCCTGCCTGTCGCTCACCGCAGAGTTGCCTGCCACCGCCGCGCACCGCGCCCTGATGGAGCCGCTGTTCGAGGTACGGCACCAGCTCGGCGATGACGACTACGAACGCGAGTTCCTGCGCCGCGCCTTCGCCGCTGACACACCGGAGCCCAGCACCCCCGAAGCGAAGCGCGCCGCGCGCCGGCTGCGCCTGCAGGCACCGCCGTGGCAGGCGCCGCTGCAGATCGTGCCGGGAGTACCCACCCTGGTCCTCACCGGCGGCTGGGAGCCGCTGTACGAGGAAATAGCCGGCTACCTGCGCGAGACCGGCGCCGTGCACCGCATCGCTGCGGGCGGGCACCGGCCGCACGACTCACCGGAAGGCGACCGCTACATTCGCGCGTTCATCGCCGAAGTCAGCCGCCGGGACCAGCCGAGGGCCTCCTGACGGACCCAGCGTCTGAGAGACACAGCGTCTGAGAGACACAGCGTCCTGACGGACGTTCCGGGAGCCCGCCCGGCCGGCCCCCAATGCCAGCCGGACAGAACCCGGGGAGCCGTTAGTTGCGCGCCGACTCCGGAAGCCGCAGCTCGGGCAGGTACACCTTTCCGCCCGCAGCGAGGAATTCCTGGCTCTTCTCGCGCATGCCCTCCGCCATTTCGGCGAGGGCGGCCTGGGCTTCGGCCGAGCCGTACTCGTTCCGGATGTCCTGGCTGATCCGCATGGAGCAGAACTTGGGCCCGCACATCGAGCAGAAGTGCGCTGTCTTGGCGGGTTCCGCCGGCAGCGTCTCGTCGTGGAAGGACTCGGCGGTCACCGGGTCGAGCGACAGCGCGAACTGGTCGCGCCACCGGAACTCGAACCGGGCCTTGGACAGTGCATCGTCCCGCTCGTTCGCGCCGGGGTGCCCCTTGGCGAGGTCGGCGGCGTGCGCGGCTATCTTGTATGTGATGACGCCCGTCTTCACGTCATCCTTGTTCGGCAGGCCCAGGTGTTCCTTCGGCGTGACGTAGCAGAGCATGGCCGTGCCGTAGCGGGCGATTTCGGTGGCGCCGATGGCCGAGGTGATGTGGTCGTAGCCGGGGGCCACGTCCGTGACCAGCGGGCCCAGCGTGTAGAAGGGCGCACCCTTGCAGAGTTCCTGCTGGCGCTCAACGTTTTCGCGCACCAGGTGGAACGGGATGTGACCCGGCCCCTCGACCATGACCTGCACGTCGTACTCCCAGGCTCGCTGGGTCAGCTCGGCCAGGGTGTCCAGTTCGGCGAACTGCGCGGCGTCGTTGGCGTCCGCCGTCGCGCCCGGCCGAAGACCGTCACCCAGCGAGAAGGCGACGTCGTACTTGGCGAAGATCTCGCAAAGCTCGTCGAAGTGGGTGTACAGGAAGTTTTCCTGGTGGTGGGCCAGGCACCAGCCGGCCATGATCGAACCACCGCGGGAGACGATGCCGGTGACGCGGTTCGCCGTGAGCGGCACGTAGCGCAGCAGCACGCCGGCGTGGATGGTCATGTAGTCCACACCCTGTTCGCACTGTTCGATGACGGTGTCGCGGAAGATTTCCCAGGTGAGCGCGTTCGCTTCGCCGTTGACCTTTTCCAGGGCCTGGTAAATCGGCACGGTGCCGATCGGCACGGGGGAGTTGCGGATGAGCCACTCACGCGTGGTGTGGATGTCGTCGCCCGTGGACAGGTCCATGACCGTGTCGGCGCCCCACTGGGTGGCCCACTGCAGCTTGTCCACCTCCTCCGCGATGGAGCTGGTGACGGCCGAGTTGCCGATGTTGGCGTTGATCTTCACCAGGAACGCCTTGCCGATGATCATCGGCTCGGATTCCGGGTGGTTGATGTTGGTGGGGATGATGGCCCGTCCGGCGGCGAGTTCGCTCCGGACCAGTTCCACATCGCAGTTTTCGCGGAGGGCCACGAAGCGCATTTCCGGGGTGATGACGCCCTGCCGTGCGTAATGCATCTGCGTGACGGTCTTGCCTTCCGCCGCACGGCGGGGCACCGGCCGGGCGCCCTTCCACTCGGCGGAAGCCGCGCCGCGGCGCACGGCTGACTTGCCGTCGTCGAGCAGGTTCCGTTCGCGTCCGTCGTACGGCTCCGTGTCTTCGCGTGCCGCAATCCATTCCGAGCGGAACGGCGCGAGGCCCACCACCGGATCGCTGCCCGGACCCGCCGTGCGGTAAACCCGTAGCGGTTCGTTCTGGTCGCCGTTCGGTGAAGGCTCAAGGGCGATTTCCGTTACCGGCACCCGCAGGCCCTCGCCTTCGAGATAGGCCAGTGAATGGGATTTCAGCGACTGCGTGACGCTGCCGGCAGCACTACCGGCGGCTTCACTTTGGGCCGCATCAATCTGGGCAGGGATCAGCTGTGATTTCTGGGTGCTCAATTTACTGCTCACTTCCTTCGCCGGCATTACCCGGACAGGTTCAACGGTCGCAGGCTGCGCCAGCCTGATCTCAGCCCCTGCAGGGGCCCCCGTGTGGTCGTAGACGAAGCTACCACAGCTGCGGCTTAGGCTGGTGTCATGGCGCACATCATCGAATTCAGCGGATCCGTGCTCACTGCGGCGGATGAGGAACGCCGCGGGCTCTGGTCCGTGGACGGGAAGCTGACGTTTGATCCGCCGGGCCAGCGGCCGGACGCCGTTCTTGACGGCTGGGTCCTGCCCGGTTTCGCGGACGCCCACTGCCACATCGGATTGGGCCCGGGCGGTGCTGTGGAAGACGACGTGGCCTACGCCCAGGCCGTGACGGACCGCAACGCCGGCACGCTGCTGGTCCGCGACGCCGGGGCCGCCAGCGACACCCGGTGGCTGCAGCAGCGGGCCGACACGCCGCGGATCATCCGGGCCGGCCGGCACGTTGCACGGTCCCGCCGGTACCTGAGGAACTTCGCCGTGGAGGTCGAGCCGGAGGGCCTCGTGGAGGCGGTGCGCAAGCAGGCGCGGGAAGGGGACGGCTGGGTCAAGCTCGTGGGGGACTGGATCGACCGGACCGCCGGCGACCTCGCGCCGTCGTTCCCTGCCGCGGCCGTGCGGGACGCCGTCCGGGCAGCCCACGACGAGGGGGCCAGGGTCACGGCGCACTGCTTCGGGGAGGACACCCTGGATGACATGCTGGACGCCGGCATCGACTGCATCGAGCACGCCACGGGCCTGCTGCCCAGGCACATTCCGCGGCTCGTCGAGCAGCAGGTGCCGATCGTGCCGACACTGATCAACATCGCCACCTTCCCGGACATCGCCGCGCAGGCAGAGCCGAAGTTTCCGCGGTATGCGGAGCACATGCGCTCACTGTGGACCCGCCGTCGGGAGCGCGTCCTCGAAGCGTATGAGGCCGGCGTCGAAATTTACGCGGGAACGGATGCCGGCAGCGTGATCCGCCACGGCCGCATCGCGGACGAAATCCTTGAACTTCACGCCGCCGGACTGCCCGCACCGGCGGCGCTGGACGCGGCATGCTGGCGGGCGCGCCGCTGGCTGGGAGCCGACGGCCTGGCGGAAGGGGCGGCCGCGGACGTGGTGGTCTGCCGGGAGGACCCGCGCACCGTGCCGGAGACCATCCGCAGCCTCACGAATGTGGTGCTCCGGGGAAAGATCGTGCATTAGGAATAAATTGAAGCTTCAAGTAATTTAGAGATGTAGAGGCTGCCGAAACCCGGTGGTCCGGACATTCGGGAGTATTCAATGACAGCAGCAGACAGCAGCCAGGACTTGCTTCCTGCCAACCTCACCATGGGCACCGTCATGCTCAAGGTGGGCGACATGAAGCTCATGACCGATTACTACCAGCGCGCCCTCGGCCTCGACGTCGTCGCCGAGCAGGACGGCGGCCTCTACCTCGGCCGGCTCAAGACGCCCCTGGTGCACCTCGCGCCCGCTCCGGGCCTCAACATTCCCGGCCGGGGCGAGGCCGGCCTCTTCCACACAGCGCTCCTGTTCGAGGACCAGTCCTCGCTGGCCGCCACCATTGCCAGCGCGGCCCAGTACGAGCCGCAGGCCTTCGTGGGCAGCGCCGACCATCTGGTGAGCGAGGCCTTCTATTTCACCGACCCGGAAGGCAACGGGATCGAACTCTACTGGGACCGCCCGCGCGAGGCCTGGTCCTGGGACGGCAAGAACGTAGTCATGGACAGCCTGGCGCTGCCGCCGCAAAAGTACCTCCAGGACCACCTCACGCAGGAGTCTGTGGAAGGCCAGCGAGGCACCGACGCAGGCGTGGGCCACGTTCACCTGCAGGTGGGTGACGTGCAGTCAGCCCATGACTTCTACGTCGGCACCCTGGGATTCGAAAAGACGGCCGGCTGGCACGGCCAGGCGCTCTTTGTGTCGGCCGGCGGCTACCACCACCACATGGCCATGAATGTCTGGAACAGCCGTGGGGCGGGCCCGCGCCGCGACACCCTCGGCCTCGGTGAGGTCCTGATCGAAGTCCCGTCGGGGGACGACGTCGGCGCCCTCGCCGACCGCCTTAAGGTCGCCGGAGTCGAATCGCACCACACCGGCGCCGAGCTCCGGTTTCAGGATCCGTGGCGCAACCGCCTCCGCGTCGCCGTTCGATAACCAGCGCGCTAAGCCCGGCGAACCCGGTTGGGTTAGGCTGACATTCGAAGAGCCCCGGCGCCGCCGCTGCCGGGCGCGCACCGCCGACGGAATGAGGACGAATCCATGGGCTTCACCGAACTGTTTGTCGCCACCCACAATGACGCCCTCAAGCGTGCGGAGGCGCTGGAAGGCGGCGCCGCCGCCGGAGACGGCATCCGGATTGCCGGCATCAGTGATTTTGAGATCGAACAGCTTGGCGACCTCGCCGGTGCCGCGGTCCACGCCGCGGGCGCGGACTACGAACTGGCCATGGTTGACGTGGCAAGCGATTCACTGCTCGGCGTGCCGGCGGCGATGGTCCGGGCGCTGGCTGAGCTCCTCACGTATGAATCCGAGGGTGAGGGCAACGTTCTGGATGAGGTGGCCGAGCGCTGGGCCGCCGAGGACGACATGCCCTTTGGCGCCGGGGAAGCCAGGAACTACGTCCAGCAGCTGGCAGAGCTTGCCGGCACCGTGGAAGAAGGCAGCAGGACCGGCCTCTATGTCTGGTCTTCCTAGCGCAGCCTGCATTTCCGGGCACCAGCCAGACTCCGTCCGCATGTCAAGTCGAAATAACGCGGACGATCTGGCACAATAGACAGGTACTCGATCTGCGTGGCCCCTCTCTCCGCGTCCGGATCCTGTCCTTTTCGAACCCCCAAGTACGGCCCGCCCCACGGGTGCAGAACGCGGGTTCAACCCCGTTTCAGAAACAGGAGTGACCACAAAAGTGGCCGTAAAGATTCGCCTTAAGCGCTTCGGTAAGATGCGCGCACCGTACTACCGCATCGTTGTCGCCGATTCGCGCACCAAGCGTGATGGCCGTGCCATCGAAGAGATCGGCAAGTACCACCCCACCGAGGAGCCCTCATACATCGAGGTCAACTCCGAGCGTGCACAGTACTGGCTGTCCGTCGGCGCACAGCCGTCGGAGCAGGTCGCCGCGATCCTGAAGATCACCGGTGACTGGCAGAAGTTCAAGGGTCTGCCGGGCCAGGAAGGCACCCTGAAGACCAAGGCCGACAAGGAAGCATTCGTTGCTCCGGAGAAGGGTTCCGTGATCATCCCGGAAGCCATCACCAAGAAGGCCAAGGCATCGGAAGCCCCCGCCGAGGCTGAAGCAGAGACCACCGAGGCTGAGTAAGTTGCTGGCAGAAGCGCTCGAACACCTTGTCCGTGGCATTGTCGACTCCCCTGAGGATGTCAAGGTCAGTGCCAAGAACAACCGCCGCGGGGATACCCTCGAGGTGCGCGTTCACCAGGAAGACCTCGGACGGGTAATCGGACGCCAGGGCCGCACCGCGCGTGCGCTGCGCACAGTCGTGGCGGCGCTGGCAGATGGCGAGCAGGTCAGGGTCGACGTCGTCGACACCGACCGCCGCCGGTAACGCGCCTGCAACACTTGTCTTAACGTCCGGCCCCTCCACCAGCTACCGGTGGAGGGGCCGGACTGTTTTGGGCCCTGACTATTCAGGACGCCCGCAAAAGTCCTACCCCCGCATCAACACGCAGTCCAAACAGAGGAACACATGCAGCTTCAGGTGGCCCGTATCGGCAAGCCCCACGGAATCCGCGGCGAGGTGACCGTCCAGGTCCTCACCGACGCGCCGGAGGACAGGTTCGTTCCCGGCACCGAGTTCGTGGTGGAACCGGCCTCCGCGGGGCCGCTCACCGTGCGAAGCGCCCGCTGGAACAAGGACATCCTCCTGCTCGGTTTTGAGGAGGTGGCCGACCGGAACCGCGCCGAGACCCTGCGCGGCGCCAAGCTGTTTATCGAGACCGAAGAGCTTGGTGAGGACGACGACGAGGGCTGGTACGAACACGAGCTCGTCGGCCTCGAGGCCCGCGTCGGCTCCCGGGCCGTGGGCAAGGTCACCGCCCTGAACACCATGCCCGTGCAGGACCTGCTCGTCATCGAAACGCCGGACGGCAGGGAAATCCTCATCCCGTTCGTGGAACAGATCGTCCCCGAGGTGAACACTGAGGAGGGCTACGTCCTGCTCACGCCGCCGGCTGGCCTGCTCGAGATCAACGAGGACGGTGCCGGGGATCCGGAGACCAGCGGCTCGGGCTCCGATGAGGACTCCGCCGGGGACAACGCTGAGCCGGAGGCCAACGCGTAGATGAGAATCGACGTCGTCAGTATCTTTCCCGAGTACCTGGCACCGCTGGAACTGTCGCTCATCGGCAAGGCCCGCCAGGACGGGCTGCTGGACCTGAACGTGCACGATCTCCGCACCTTCACCGCGGACCGCCACCGTACCGTGGACGACACGCCTTACGGCGGCGGCGCCGGCATGGTGATGAAGGCCGAGCCGTGGGCCCTGGCGCTGGAGTCCGTGGCGGCCGCCCGGCCGGCCGGTGCGGCCAAGCCCGTGCTGATCGTTCCGTCCCCGGCGGGGGAGCGCTTCAACCAGGCGCTGGCCTACGAGCTTGCCGAGGAAGAGCAGCTGGTGTTCGCCTGCGGGCGCTACGAGGGCATTGACGAGCGCGTCATCGAATGGGCCGAGGAGCACTTTACCGTCCGCCCGGTCAGCCTCGGCGACTACGTCCTCAACGGCGGTGAAGTGGCCGTGCTGGCCATGGTGGAAGCCATCGGCCGGCTGCTCCCCGGCGTGGTGGGTAACCCCGAGTCACTCGTGGAGGAGTCGCATTCGGACGGCCTGCTCGAGTACCCCGTCTACACCAAGCCCTCGGTCTGGCGCGACCGGGAAGTCCCGGCCGTCCTGCTCAGCGGCAACCACGGCAAGATCGCGCAGTGGCGCCGGCACGAACAGTACCGAAGGACGGCGGAACGCCGTCCTGACCTGCTGCAGACGTTCGACGCCGGGACGCTGCCCCGCGCGGACCGCACCGCTCTCGCGGACCTGGGGTACGACGTCGTCGACGGTCACCTCAGGCCCCGGCCGGAAGTCTAGGCGGGTCCGGGCCGAGGTGCCGGGCGGGCCCAAAGGCCCTTAGTTGGTTTGTTCTGGTTGATTGTGGCAAAATTAGTCCTTGTGTCTGCTGGGTCCGCACCTGCCACAGGGGGAGCGCAACCAACAGCCAGACACCCCGGTGCCGCCAAAGGGTGGCGGAACCGGACCTCAACACTTCGGCGGCGATTCCCGGACTACTCCGGACTTGGCCGCCGTGACCCAAAGTGGATGACCTGTGGCGTTCACCAGGAGTGGATCAATGCATATCCTCGATTCCGTAGATGCAGCCTCGCTGCGCACTGACGTTCCCGAGTTCCGCGCGGGTGACACCCTCAAGGTTCACGTGAACATCATCGAAGGCAAGAACTCCCGTGTCCAGGTATTCCAGGGCTTCGTCCTGGGCCGCCAGGGTGACGGCGTCCGCGAAACCTTCACCGTCCGTAAGGTTTCCTTCGGTGTCGGCGTTGAGCGTACCTTCCCGGTGCACTCCCCGATCATCGACAAGATCGAGGTTGTCACAAAGGGTGACGTCCGCCGCGCCAAGCTTTACTACATGCGTGCACTGCGCGGTAAGGCTGCGAAGATCAAGGAAAAGCGCGACTTCAGCACCGCCAAGTAAGTCCAGCCGGACTTTCACGGCGGGTCCCCAACCCGTGTCCGGCCAGCGCCGGAGCCATCCGCAACAGCGCCACAGGATACGGATTATGGACCAGACAAAGCGCCAGCCAGGGAAACCGGGCTGGCGTTTTGCGTTGCTGGCAGTGCTGGCTGCCGTCCTGGCCAGCGGGCTGATCCGCTCCCTTTGGCTGGACGTCTATTACATTCCATCCGCCTCCATGGAGCCGCTGTTCGGCACGGGTGACCGGATCCTGGTGTCCCGCACGGCCTTCCAGTCTGAACCGATCCGCCGCGGCGACGTCGTCGTGTTCGACGGCCGCGGCTCGTTCGCACCGCTGAACAGCGGGGAAGGTCCGGTGCAGGAAGCAGCGGCCGCGGCAGGGCACTGGCTGGGACTGACCGGCAGTGATACTACATATGTAAAGCGGGTCATCGGGCTCCCCGGCGACCACGTGGTCTGTTGCGACGCCGGCAAACGCCTCACAGTCAACGGTCAGCCGCTCGTGGAACCCTACCTGTATGACGGTGATGCCGCGAGCACCCAGAAGTTCGACGTGACTGTTCCGGAGGGCCGGCTGTGGCTGCTCGGTGACCACCGGTCGGTGTCCGCGGACTCGCGCAGCCTGCTGGGGGCGCCGGGCGGCGGCATGGTGCGGTCGGACAGGGTGATCGGCAGGCCGGTACAGATTCTCTGGCCGCTTGATAGATTTGCGTCAGTGGCGCGGCCGCCGTTGGCGGCCATTACAACAACTAAGGACGGACAGTAGATGCCGGAAATTGATCCCGGGAGCTCCGAACCGCGGCAGGCCGCCGCGCGGCCGGGACGGCATGCCGCCCAAGAGCCCGTTCCTGAGGTGTCCGCCCCAGGCGGATCCGGACCAGGATCACCTGCTCCTGCCGGCCCCCGCCGCCAGGAAAAGGCCCGTGCCCGCAACCCATTCCTGCTGTGGCTGAAGGAGATCGCCACGGTGGTGGTGATCGCCGTCGTGCTGTCCTTCCTCATCAAAACCTTCCTGTTCCGGGCCTTCTACATTCCGTCCGAGTCGATGGTTAACACGCTGGACATCAACGACCGCATCTTCGTGAACCTCCTTGTTCCGGAGCCGTTCGCCCTGGAGCGCGGGGACGTAGTGGTCTTCAAGGACACCAAGGGCTGGCTGCCACCCACACCGCAAAAGGCCGACGGCCCGTTCAGCGTTGTGGAGGACGGGCTGACCTTCGTGGGCCTGCTGCCGGACAACTCCGAGCAGCACCTGGTCAAGCGGGTCATCGGGCTCCCCGGGGACCACGTTGTCTGCTGCGACGCCGGAGGCAAGATCACCGTCAACGGCGCCGCACTGGATGAGAAGTACGTCAATCCTGCCGAGGTTCCGGCAGTGCGCACCTTCGACGTCGTCGTCCCGCAGGGCAAAGTCTGGGTGATGGGGGACAACCGCAACCACTCGGCGGATTCCCGTGCCCACACCGACACCAGCGGCGGCTTCGTGGACATCGCGGACATCGAAGGCAAGGCAGCGGTCATCGCCTGGCCGATGAACCGCTGGGCGGCCCTGGACAACTATCCCGACGTCTTCAAGAATGTGCCCTCGGCAGGTTAGCCATGTCTGTAGCACCCACCCTTGACTACGAGAAGCGCTTCCTGCCCCGCGGTGCGCGGTTCCTGGCCGGCGTCGACGAGGTAGGCCGCGGCGCCCTCGCTGGTCCGGTGAGCGTGGGAATCGCCGTCGTGGACCTGCAGAACATGGAACTGCTCGCCGACGTAAGGGACAGCAAGCTGCTCAAGGCGGCAGACCGCGAACGCCTCGACCCGCTGGTGCGGGCCTGGAGCGTCGCCTCCGCCGTGGGCCACGCCAGCGCGCGCGAAATCGACGAACTCGGCATCATGGGCGCCCTCAGGGCCGCCGGAAACAGGGCCTGGTTCGAAATCCTCGCTGCCGGGATCACACCCGACGTGGTCCTGCTCGACGGCAGCCACAACTGGCTGTCTCCCGCCGTCCAGCCGTCATTGTTTTATGCGGTTGTGGCGGATCCCGGCTGTGACGCGCCCGTCCACACCCTGGTCAAGGCGGACATGCAGTGCCTCAGCGTGGCCGCCGCGAGTGTCCTGGCCAAGGTCGAGCGCGACCAGCACATGCAGCAGCTCCATCTCGAGTACCCGGACTTCTGCTGGGACGTCAACAAGGGTTACGGCACGGCGGCGCACCGGGAGGCGATCCGCACCCGCGGCCCAAGCCCCTACCACCGGATCAGCTGGAACCTGCTGTCCGCGTAGCGGACCTGGTCCGGGTTGCTGACTTACTCCGTGTTGCTGAGCTGGTCTCCGGGTAGCGCGGTGCGCGGCTTCGACGCCGCATGGTGCAAGATGGAACCATGAGTGCCGAAGACCTTGAGAACTATGAGACCGATATGGAGCTCCAGCTCTACCGGGAGTACCGCGACGTCGTGGGTCTGTTCAGCTATGTGGTCGAGACCGAGCGGCGCTTCTACCTCGCCAACCACGTGGACCTGCAGGCGCGAAGCGCCGACGGCGAAGTCTACTTCGACCTCACGCTCCAGGACGCCTGGGTCTGGGATGTCTACCGTTCGGCACGGTTTGTGAAGAGCGTCCGGGTCATCACGTTTAAGGACGTCAACGTCGAGGAACTGCCGCGGAACGAGGAACTCGCTCTGCCCAAGGACGTCGACCTCGGCAACTGAGGCTGCTGCTTTCCTGCGTTCCTCCACGGCCGCCCTGGGTCCCTGTTCCTCCACAGCCGGTCTTTTCCGGGCACCCTAACGGCCTTTCGCCGGTATCCCGAGGGTCTTTCCACATAGCGTGAGCGTGCCCTGTTCCGCGTGACCGCGCCGCCGCAGTCTTGTTGCGGAGGTGGACATGAAAGCCAAGGACCTGCTGGGCCGGCGCGGGGAAGAGCTCGCGGCGGAGTACCTGGAATCGCTGGGGATGCTGATCGTGGAGCGCAACTGGCGCTGTCCCGACGGCGAAATCGACATCGTCGCGCTGGACGGCGATGCCCTCGTCATAGCCGAGGTGAAGACGCGGCGTTCGCTCGCCTACGGTCACCCGTTCGAGGCGGTGGGCGCAGACAAGCTCGCCCGGCTGCACCGCCTTGGTTCGGCCTGGTGCCGGTACCACGGACTGCGGTTGCCGCTGCGCCGGGTGGACGTGATTGCCGTGCTGGACGACGGCGCCGGCGAACCCACGGTTGAGCACCTCAAGGAGGTGCTGTGATGGCGCTGGGGAGAGCCTATTCGGTGGCCCTCGTCGGCCTCAACGGCTACATCGTGGAGGTCGAGGCCGACATCGGCCAGACACTGCCGGCCTTTGTGCTTCTTGGACTGCCGGACAGCAGACCCCTCTAAGTGAAGGTTACATTTTGATATCAATGCGTGCGGTTCGTTGGAGTTAGCACAGCCTGTCAAGACCTAAGATGCATTCCAGCATTTTTCCTGAGGCTCCGCCGTTCAAAATCCGCGCGATTACGGGGTTTCCGCACTCTCCGAGTTGGGACGGTCCTCCGGAGCCTCGGTCTCCTGTGGAGTGTCAGTGCACAGCGCACACTGACCGGTGGGGATGAACGGATCAATATCGACGTGTTCGCCGTCGTGGTTCTTAGACATTGGGGATACTTCCTGACGCTGTTCCGGGGAGTGTGGTCGGCCATGTGTCAGAGGTTGTCCAAGTCATGAGCTGAATAGATCCGTTGAAGGTTCCGTAGACGGTATCCGGCTGTACGTCGCCGCTACCTGTGATCGTGCACCAACCTGAACCTGAAGAGTTGAGTGACCTGCATGCATACGCGGTGTTTCCTCCAAATGATCCGGGACGGAAGCCAACGGGAATCGCGAAAGCTGTTGCTGCTGTCTGAGCCGTAGGGCTTACGGTGTACAGCCCAAGCTGGACAATGTTGTTGGTCCTGCGGAGTGAGGCAATGGCGGCTGTCCACCCATTCACAAAGAGGGTTTCAACGCGTCTAACTCCGGTGTCGCCGTAGATGAGCTGTTCGCGGCCATTGAGTGTGTCCCATTGGTAGATGACTCGGCCTGCGGTTTGGTCGATTCGGTTGGACGGCATAGCGAACCATGAAGACCACACCGAGTTTGCATAGGTACGCTGGAATGTCACGCGGCCTGTCTGATTCCCCCAAACAGGAGTGAATTGCTGAAGCATTCCACCGGACCCTGATGCGCCCTGCTGGATAGCAACGAGTACGCCTGTCCCGTTCGCTCCGACAATCGGGTAGTTGTTCGCCAGCGTGACGTTGGCAGACACGCCTTGACGGTAAAGCCCCGGCGTCAGGATGGTGTTGAGATCTGATGTCCCTAGATCCGTACCGGCAGTGAATCCACCGGGATCTCCCTTAACTCCTTGGATTCCCTGAGGGCCGGGGACGGTCGATACAGGGCCTACCGGTCCTTGGATGCCCTGAGGTCCGGGAACCGTAGATACGGGGCCTACGGGGCCTGTCAAACCGATCTCACCTTGGATGCCCTGAGGACCGCGCACGATGGCGTTGCCTTCAGACGCGGCAACCGGCATGGCGTCAGCCAGATCAGTTGTCACGCCTGACGGGACAGCAATGGAGATGGGATCTCGCTTGATGCTTGCGTTGTTCGCCACGAGCTGGAAGTACACGCGATACGTCCAGTCAAGCGGATTCAGGGAGGCGTTATCCGTTCCCAGAAGATCCACCGTGAAGGCGTTGCCCACAAGCTCAACTGTCTTGGGTGTCGGAAGCATCGTGGCCTTGGGTGTGGTGTCCGGAGACAGCAGGTAGTCAGCTTCCGCAACGAACGTCACGGTTCCGCTGATGGCCACCACTTCACCGGGAAAGGTGTCGTCAAAACGGCCTGTGACCGTTCCGTAGGTAAGTGTTGTCATGGTCGGTCCTAGGCGGTCTGCTGAACAGCAGTCCAGTTGTAGCTGATCGTGTAGCTAGTTCCGGTGTTGGCGGCGTCAGCGGTCGCGAGCTTCAGCGTGAACTGTGTGGCGCTGATGGAGTAGACGTAGAAGTTCAGCATCAGCGAGCGTCCAGCGCCGTTGGTGGTGTTCTGAACCGTGATGACCGGAGGAAGCGTGAAGCCTGCCGGAAGCGTGACCGTAGCCGTAGCGGAAGCCACTGCGGAACCGATGGTGACGGAGCCGGAGCCGGAAGCGATCTTGTACGGGAAGAACGTATTGAGTGCTGTCTCTATGGACTCGGCCTGAGTCTGCATGGATAGAGGTACGTTCGGGACGGCGGAACCTGCTGGGTATGTGAGGCCGAAGCGGAGTGTAGATGGCATGGTGCTGACTTTCTGCGGCTAGCCGCTGGTGGTGCTGATGGTTACGTTGATGGGCTGTTTCAAAACGAGGTCCATAGTTCCGGTGGTCGGATTGAACTGGACCTGAGTCACGAGGAACCTCTGTTGATCTCCTGCCGGGAGCTGGACGGTGACCGTGTGTCCGGGACGGAGCCAATAGGCCGCGTGGGCTTCCAGCGTCATTTGGTTGCCACGTCCTGCGAGGATCTTCAGAAGGTTCGAAGCGGTCTGATTTGCCAGCGCTGTTGAGGCAATCGGGAATTGGCGCTCTTCAGAGAAGGTCTTTGCGCCTACAGCGGTGGTTGCAAAGGGTCCGGCGCTGACGGTCGCGTTGCCGTAGATGACGTGATCCACGCCTCCTGAGTCCTTCCACCGGTAGATCAGAGCTACGGCGTTGCAGAATCCCTTGCCTTCACCGACGCCTCTGGTAAGCGAGCTTTGGGCGTTGAGGATGGTTCCTCCGGCACCGACGTAGAGCTTGAGCGCTGTTGCTCCGGCGATCTCGGATTGTTTCTTGATTCGCCATGTTCGGTCGCCATCACAGAAGACGCTGACGTTGAGTCGTTCCGCTGCGTCCAGAAGCATCGACAGGGAGTCCTGTCCCACGTCCTGAACCATTCCGGCCAATTCGGTAGCGCCGTAGCCTGCCGGGAAGTCACTGACGACAGTGGCGGTTCCGGGGACGCTTGCCTTGTTGGCATGGAACTGAACGAATTCGTTGATGCCGGTGGTTGGCGCGTGTGGTCCCCATGCCATGCGCTTGTAGTCCTCGGCAAGCTCTTCGTCCCCACCGAGTACTAGCGTCATCGTGTTGGATGGGCGGTCAATCGTGCGGGTACGGATGTGGAGATCCGCCACAAGGTTTACGTCCTTGACGAAGCCGTCATAGATGTAGCCCATAAACACGTGCACGCGTACGGCCTTGCGGGGATCTAGGGAATCAAGGGTGTCCTGATCCTCAATGACCTTGGCTGTGATGGAGCCACGTACGTAGGGACGTTCTGAGGCGTTGAAGTCGATGGAGCAATCAAGCACGTCCAGTTCGAACGGATCTCCTGCCGGAGGGAAGGCGGTAGCGGAGTAAGAGTGACGGACGGAGTAGCGGTGCTGTTCCTCGGCGTCCTCACGGTACGGGGCGTAAATGTTAGACAATGCCGTCTCCCAGCGTCAGAGCGTCATAGTCCGTGAAAGCAGCGGCTACGGCGTCCCAAGATGGGAAGTCAGTAGCGAGAGCGTCAAAGGACCATCCGAACGCGCCAGCAAGGTTGCCAATCGGCCTGCGGACTTCTACGTAGTTGACCGTGAGTGACCAGCGGGTTTCCGCTTCACCCTCAACGGAGAAGGGAGCAACCGGGATGCCGGTCGCCGTGAAGTACATGTCAAGGCCTTCTACGCGCTGACGTAGCTGGACGATCTCGCCACGCTCGAAGATGCGCTCTAGGGTGCGTGCGTCCTTGTAGGCGTTGCAAAGGATCTGGAGCTGTCCGGAACGGTCGCCAAGCTTCCCCATCACAACGAGGTTGTCAGCGCGTCCTAGCGGCCTGTGAACGGTTGTGGCGGCATCCCTGCCGGAGCCGTACTGAGTGATGGTCTCGATTTTTTCCGAATACTGCGGCATTACCGGGACGGAAAGCCACGGCTTGTCGAGGACCAGCGTCGTTGATGTGGTGACGAATGAGCCGTCAGCGGCATAGGCGTTGTAGCTGTTAAGGCCGTGTGCCGCCTCAAAGTCAACGAGGATCATCGTTCCGGTCGCTGCGGAAGGTAGCTGTCCCTCGGATGCCCTGACTTCCTCGGAGCCGTTGGCGTTGGTACGGACAACCTTCGTGACGGAAGCGGTAAGCGTGAGATCCAGCGATACGGAGCCGTTAGCCGTATTTGGAGTGGCGGTAATTGTGGTCATAAGAATTCCTACGTAATTGCTGGTTTGCCGCGTGCGGCGAAGTCAACGGGAACGGTTACGCCTGCCTTCATTCCTTGGATGTAGTTATCCACGGAATAGGTAGAACCGGTCTGAAAGTTCACGGTGATGTGACGGCCCGTATTGACGAAGTTCCTCACCTGAGCCTCGGCCTGAGGAATACCGTGAACAACAACATTTGTGTTCACTGCATTTGGCGTCTTCAGAATGGTGTCAATGTAGGCCTGCGCCTTATCGCGGCTTCCGCCAAAAGCTGGCATTACCTGATTGACCAGAGCGTTTCGCTGAGCTTCGAATTTCTTGGTAACTGAATCGGTGTTTTCACCGGCCTCAAGAGACTTGCTTGCCTGCTCTTCGATGGCTGAGGCGACATCCAGAATTGCGCGTTGGTTGTCGCGGCCTTTCTGGGAGTTCTCATCGATCGTTGCGCCGTTGGTTTTCAGTGACTCCGTGAGGGAATCGACGTTATCCAGATAATCGAGATGCGAAGACTTGGAATCCTTCATTGCATCCGTGTGCGCCTCAATTGCGGCCATATCGTCTTTGAGCGCTTGAGTGGTGTTCTCAATGGCACCCTTGCGGATCTTCTCTTGAGCTACAGCTGCTTCCTGAGTGCGGATGTGGGTTCTGGTGCCTCTTCCAAAAACTCAACGGTTCGCTTGATCGGCTTGATCTGTCGCTGCTCCGTGCGGGCCTGTGCCTTGAGCTGATTGCCAAGCTTGGCTCCGTGCTTGTGGTTGCAACTGGCATGAGCCGGAGCTACTGATCTGTCCTGCTCGGCCTGACTGATACCGAGAGCTTCAGCCTGTACGCGTGAGAGTGTGTGGTCTGCTTCCCACTTCATCTCTGCTGTGACTACTCGGCCACATCGGTAGCAGGGTGCGGGTAGCTGTGCGGCCACTATCTTGCGTGCTGCACTAGATCTGGTGCTGCTGTATTTACGGGGCATAACGACGCCTAACTAATTAAATGTCTTTGCGTCGTTTGCCTGTTTCTCTGGTCAGCTCCAGTTGCGCCTCTTGCGCTGGTGTGGCTGTCTGTTCCAGCCTGTCAAGTTATGAGGTGACTAACCGACGTTGCCGTCCTTATCGTTCTTGTTGTACTTGATGACAGCTATCACGAAGTAGCAGATAAGTACTGGCAGCATCATCCATTCCGGCATACCGGTGAAGGACATTGGAATCAGTTCCAAACGGATCACCCCAATTCGTGGAAGCATCCGTATCAATTATATCATTTAAGTGATACTAGAATCTCGTTTTCCCAGCGAAGCCTAATAGCTCTGTCTTGGTGGAATCATCCTTGGTGTGCTTCGTACGGTGATGCCAGTCTTTCCAGTTCATGGCCTCATCCGGACTCTTGGTGAATTCCCGCTCTTTGCATTTGTTGCATCCGACTAGAACCTCAGTAATGAATGCAATGTCATCGGAGTTTACGTCCATGAAGTAGGCGTACGTGGGCTGTTCGTTCGTAGTCATTCAGGTGGTCTCTGTAGTGTCGTAGTGTCGTTAGGTAATTGCTGATAACCATCCACATCAGGATGAGTATCAGGATCTCAAGCAAGGTCGGCCTCTAGGTTCTCAACGATGGTGGTCAGTGAAGATCCGGGGACGTGCCTCTTCGGTGCTGGCGTCTGATCCGCTGGCGGTAGCAGGACGGGCAACCCTTCATCCGTCCACTGTCCGATGATCGTAGATGATCCATCCCAGTAGCAGGGAGTAGGGCTGATTTCTGGTGTTGCGTTCATGTGTTTCCTTAGGGTTTGAGAGGTTTGTGTAGAAGTGCAATTTTCTTTTTTCTACTACAGCCCTATAGCAATATAGGGGTACTTAAGTAGTCTTTATTTTCTCTACTACTTAATAAAGAGGAATTGCACTTCTACACTTTTGGGCTGTCTAGCCCTGATTTCTAGGGGTTTTGGCTATGCACTGCGCGTGCACATCAGTGCTCTTGAGGTGCAGTAAATACGTCTGCCTGAAGCTGCTTCCAGTCGATGCCGTCAGCAGCGGAATCCAAGTGCACTTTTCGGCTATTGCTTTTTGCACTCCACAGGACTCCCCAAACGCGTGCCTTACCATCGGAGCGCTTACCCTTTCGGGCCGCTGGCATCTTGTTGAAGGCCTCAATCTCTTTGAGCCACTGCTTCTGAGTCGGAGCCTTCTCGCCATTCTGGAAGCACCATTGGGCGAACAGGGTATATCCCTCTTTCGGCTCAATCATGTCCTTCATATAGGCGGTGGTGTCCACGATCAACTCATCGTTATCAACCATCTCCTGAAGCCACATCAGGGGAGCGGATGACTCAACAACGTTTGACATGCTGCGCTTCTTGATGGACTCCGGAACCGGGATCTTGCCAACGTGATCCCTGAGGTATTCGCGTGCGCCGTCCAGAATCCAAAACAGGATCTCGGACCCTTCCTCACGGATGAGGTCTTCCACAAGATCACCCTTGTAGTCAGTGGCCTTGAAGACGTGATCAAAGCCAACGATGTCTACGCGCTCAACGATGGCGTTGTCATTGGTGTCAATCCTCGGAATGTGGTTCGCCGCGATATGAAGGACACACTGTGCCTGCCACTCAACGGCGTCCCTGCCCTTCTCCGATGTCGGGATGGTGTCGCCACCTCCTGACAGGTTCTTGAGGAAGGCGTCATCCGTACGGGCATTCTGCGGCTCTGAGAGGTACAGGAAGCGCTTGCCGCGTGCCTTGTGCTGCTCGAAGTTGGTTGCGCCTCCGTACTTCTGGACAATCGCCGTTGCCGGTAGCGCTCCGGCGTAGGTGCCAAAGACCTTCTTAAGGACGTTGAGGTAAGTGCTCTTACCGGTGTTGGAGATACCAACGAGCGTGACGATGTTCTTAGCGTCCCCACGTCCCAGCAGGGCTGCTCCGGCAGCAAGCCTGAGGTAGTTCTGTACCTCCGGATCTGGCGTCCACTGCTTCAGGGCATCTACCCATTTGACCGGAAGAGCATCGATCATCGGCCATGTACCTGTCTGGCTCACTCCAAGGTGACGGGAGACAGGGAGCTTCGGGTTTGGTGCCAGTGGTGCGGCGTCGATGTTCTCAAGGTCGATTACGCGGCCATCGGCCATGACAGCCCATTGCTGATCGTGGTCGAAGTAGTCCGGAGCCTCTTGGAACTCGAAGCGGATGCGCGTCTTGAGGTGGTGAAGACCACCAGCGGACCTAACGCGCTTGGCGTAGCTGGTCAGTTCCCCCATAGCCTTACGGACGGCGGTCTTGTCATCATCACTCATGGTGGATTCGTTGACCTTCTCATGCAGGAAGTCACAGAGGCTACGGAGGGCATTTGCCAGCGCTCTTGCAAGGAAGTCGTCAATGAGTCCTTTGTCGTCCTTGGCGTGAACTACGCCGTTCCAGACGTACCACTCTCCGGAGCTGGCGGACGTGGGGATGAATGTCAGCTCATACCCGAAGATTTCTTCAAGGGTTCCGGCTGCGTCGAGGTCAGTTACCGGGAGCTTGGCGATCAGCGTTAGGAAGCTGCTCTTAGTTGTGGGGACTGTTGAGAGGGTGTTGATGCGCCACTTCTCAACGGCGGTTTCGGTCTTGATACGTGTTTCCAAGGTAAATCCTTTTCGGTTGTTTAGGTGAGTCCATGTGGTCTCTTTTCTTTGGTTTGTATTGCTCTTTGTATTGTCATTGGCCTGTGGCCGCGCATGTCAACCGGTACAAAGTGTGGTACAATAGATGTACAGGTTGTGTTGGGTTTCCTACATCGGATTTCCTTCCTACTTTCTAAAATGTGTTTACTGTTTGGAATCGCCCCGGTTGCTCCTCCGGGGCTTTTTCATTTCCTGTCGGCTACATACTCTTCCGGCCATTCCTTATGGATTCCGTTCTTCTCCCAGTAGTCAGCATCTTTGGTGCACTTGGCTTCAATTTCTTCGGCTGACTTGTAGTCGCCCCACATCTTGATGCAGTTGGCCTTGTTCTGCTCCCACTCTTCGGACTTTCCACATCCGGTCGCACCGAGTAGAACCGCCCCGGCCACGAGCGACGCTGCGAGTGTCCTCACTCGTTTTCCGCTTCCTTCTGTTCCAGCTCATCCACTCTGGCTTGAGCTTCAGCGATCTTCTCTAGGTCGTCGGCGTATCGAGCCTCGGCTTTGGCCTTGCGCTTCTCGGCCATGGTGATCAGGAAGCCAAGGTGACGCCTTGATTCCCATAGCTCGGGACGTTTTTCCATTGTTGGTAGTGCCATGATCCATCTCTTTCTGTTATTGGGTTACTACAAGTATACCATACTTTTGAGTGAGTGCGTAGTTTACGATTCTCTAGTCTAGAAGTCAACTTTTTGGCTCAAAATCTTTCCTAGACTATGAAAGTCCCTTAAACCACTGATGCCCTCCACCTCTTGGTGAAGGACATCGTTTGAGCTTTACATCCTACCATCTGGTGTGCTAGTGGACCAAATCGGGCAAGAGAAAACCCCGCCAACTCAAGGCTGACGGGGCTTCTGCCGTTGCGGAAACATCCGGCGCTACAAGCGTACGGGAACGATCTCCACCTCGGCGCGGTGGTCGCGCTCCGGATCACGAGGGCTTGTGCCGGTCGCCGGATGCACGATGACCTTCTCAATGATCTTGGACAGGGCTTCCCGGTACTGGGCAATAGCGGCGTCAGACGGTTCCGCCTCCGGATCTTCCTCAAATCCCATCAGCAGCGCTCCGGTAGTGATCTGCTCATCGATGCTGGTAACCGGCGTGAACTCTCCCAGTACGGCAAGCGTGCGCTCTGCCTCTGCCTTGGCCTCTGCCAGTTCGGCGCGGAACTCTGCCAGTGGTCCGGCAATGTCAGTGTCCGGCAGATCGAAGCGGACAGCACGTGAGATGAGGCTATCAATTCGTCCCTGTGCGGCATCCTTAGCGGCTTCGGCGTCAGCTACGTCCTTCTCAGCGGCTAGCCGTGCTTCGTCGTTGGTAGGCATGGCGGATGCCCATTCCTCAAGGTGAGATCCCAGCCACCATGAGACGGCCACCTGAACCTGTGCACGCTTCCGGAAGATACCCTCACATCCGGCCTTGCCCTGAGCGTTGTAGGTGGAGCACTGAAGGGTGGGGACGCCGCGTGCCATATGGGAAACCATCTTGCCTCCGCAACGTCCGCACACCACAAGGCCTGAGAGCATCCACTTAGGGTTGCGCGGCCTCGCATGCGTCTTCCGGTCCTGTCGCTTGGCCTTGTAGTTGGCCCACTGCGCCGGAGTCAACAGCGGCTCATGAGATCCGGGGAAGTCCTGACCTTCATAGTTGATGAATCCGGCGTAAAAGCTCTTGTCCAGCAGATCGAAGAATCCAGCAGCATGCCAACCGGCAGGACCGGCAGAGGCAAGCCCACGTGCGTTGAAGTCCTCACAGATGGTCCGTGCGCCTTCACCCTTGGTGTAGCGTGCGTAGGCTTCCTTGACGCTCTCGGCATCGGCGTTCGGGACGTACTTCTCTTTACCCTGCTTGTCGTATCCGAACTGATTCTTGCCTGACGGCGGAAGACCCTTGGCTAGCCGGTGCATCAGCGCATTCCGCCACCGCTTGGACATGTCCTTGGAGAACTTGTCTGCCAGCAGGAAGTACATGGCTGGCATGAAGTCATCGTCAGTGTCAGCCACGCCTTCCTTGTGCGTGGCAATATTCATCGATCCAAGCAGAGCCATAGCGTCTGCCTTGTTCCGTGAGAAGCGGCTGAAGTCATCCGCCACCGCGATATCGAACTTGCCAGCGGCATAGTCCTTTTTCAGCTTCAGGAAGGCAGGACGTTTGGCCTCGGTCAGTCCGGAGATGTCGATATCCGAGTAAACCTCTCCGGCCTCCCATCCCTGCATGGCGATGAAGGACCGGACGTTCTTCTCTTGCAACTCCGGCGAGATGGTGCCGTCGCTGGTCTGTGACTGGCGGATGTAGATCGCTGCTCTTTTGCTCATACAAAAATTGAATCACATTTAGAGGGGTCTGGCAGACGCCTCCCTCAACGAAGCCAGGGACCGCATCCGCTCGGCGGCGCAGAACTCCGGCATTCCGCTGAGCCGGCGGAAGATCACCGCCAACCTCATTCCGGCGTCCCTGCCCAAGCGCGGTTCCGGCTTCGACCTTGCCATCGCGATGTCGGTGCTGCGGGCCGCAGAGGACATCAGGCCCACCGGGCGCACCGTCTTCATTGCCGAGCTGGGCTTGGACGGACGGCTGCGGCCCGTCCGCGGCATCTTGCCTGCCGTGATGTCCGCGGTGCGGGCGGGGTTCCAGGACATTGTGGTGGCCCAGGCCAACGCTGCCGAGGCGGAACTCGTCCCCGGTGCCAGGGTCCGGGGCTACCGGACCCTGGCGCGGCTGGTGTTCGATTTTGGCGCCGACCCGCAGGAACTTGTCCTCGACCTCGAACCGGACGACGAACCCGCCGGGGCTGAGCCTGAGTCCGTGGACGCGACTGTCCCGGACATGTGTGACGTGTCCGGCCAGGCAGAGGCACGCCGTGCCCTCGAAGTCGCCGCCGCCGGTGCGCACCACCTGCTGCTGACCGGCCCGCCCGGCGCCGGCAAGACCATGCTGGCCGAGCGGCTCCCCGGGCTTCTGCCCGATCTGCGCGACACGGAGGCGATGGAAGTGACGGCGATCCATTCCCTGTGCCAGCTCCCCACGGCCGGAGTGCAGCTGGTCCGGCGGCCGCCCTTCGAGAATCCGCACCACACGGCCACGGCAGCCGCGATCATCGGGGGCGGGTCGGGGCTGCCGCGTCCCGGCGCGGCGTCGCGGGCACACCGCGGAATTCTGTTCCTCGACGAGGCACCCGAATACGAACGCAGGGTCCTGGATGCGCTCAGGCAACCGCTTGAGAGCGGCGAGCTGGTCATCCACCGCTCGGCGGGAGCGGCGGCCTACCCTGCCCGGTTCCAGCTGGTGCTGGCGGCCAATCCGTGTCCGTGCGGCAAGGCCGCGGGCAAGGGCATCGAATGCACCTGCACCCCCTTCATGCGGCGCCGCTACATGTCGCGCATGTCCGGGCCGCTCCTGGACCGCGTGGACATCCAGCTGCAGGTGGACCGTGTATCGCTGGCGGACTTTGGCCAGTCCGGGGGAGCGGAGGACAGCGCAACGGTCGGTGCCCGCGTCCTCGCCGCCCGGGCCCGCCAGCTGCAGCGGCTTCAGCCCTGGGGCATGGAGACAAATTCCCAGGTGCCCGGTCGCATCCTGCGCAGCGAGCTGAGACTGGCCGGCGCCACCACCCGGATCCTGGACCATGCTCTGGAACGCGGGGTGCTCACGGCCCGGGGCTACGACCGTGTGCTCCGCCTCGCCTGGACTTTGGCCGACGTCGGCGGCCGGGAACAGCCAGACGGGAACGATATCGGACAGGCCCTAAGCCTCCGCCAGACCGCTTCGGCAGCAGCGTGAAAGGAACCCACATGCAGAACGAGAGACTTGCCCGTGCCGCACTGTCGAGGCTGATGGAGCCACAGGACGTCGCAGGACTGGCCCTGGTGCATGTTGCCGGGGCTGAAGACGCGCTGCGGATAGCCACGGGACAGGTCAGTTACGGGCCGGCGCTGGAACAGGACATCACCGGGTTGCTGGCAGAGCAAAGTGCCGTGGCTTCCTGGGCCGGACTCGGTGCCGCGCTGAAGCGCTGGGCTCCGAGGATTCCCGACCTCGCCCCGGAACGGGACCTGGCCACCATGCAGCGCCTGGGCGGCCGGATGATCATCCCGGCGGACAGCCTGTGGCCGCGGCAACTCGACGACCTTGGCCTGCACCAGCCCATCTGCCTGTGGTGGCGCGGCATTGAGCTAGAGCTTCCTCCGGCAGCGAAGGCGGTGGCCCTGGTGGGCTCGCGGGACAGCACCAGCTATGGCGCCTCAGTCACCGGTGACGTGGCCTATTCGCTGGCACAACGCGGATTCACAGTGGTGTCCGGCGGCGCCTACGGAATTGATGCCCACGCGCACCGGGCGGCCCTGGCAGGGGGCTCGGATGCCATGCCGACCATCGCCGTGATGGCCGGTGGCGTGGACCGCTTCTATCCCTCCGGGAATGAGGATCTCCTGCGCGCCGTTGCCAACCAGGGTGCCGTGCTCGCGGAGGTTCCGCCCGGTTCGGCTCCCACCCGGTACCGGTTTCTCCAGCGGAACCGACTGATCGCCGCCGTCGCGTCCGTCACCGTTGTGGTGGAGGCCAGATGGCGGTCCGGAGCCCTGAATACCGCCCATCACGCGGAAACCCTGGGCCGTGCCGTGGGAGCCGTTCCCGGCTCAGTCCACAGCGCGAACTCGGCCGGCTGCCACCGGCTCCTGCGCGACGGCGGCGCCGTCTGCGTCACTGATGCCGGGGAGATCGCCGAGCTTGCCTCGCCCAGCGGCCAATCCCTGCCCGACGAAAGGAGCGGAGCGTCCGCCGATCACGACGGCCTGACACTCGAGGACCTGATCCTGCTGGACGCCCTTCCCCTGCGGTCCGCCAGCTCCGTCGAAAAACTCTGCAGCGTGGCCGGCCTGGGTTCCGAATCGGTGCGCGCGGGCCTTGGGAGGCTGGCGCTGCTGGGACTGGCTGTCTCCGAGAAGGGAGGCTGGAAGCGCACCAAGCAATCGACATAGGGCCCGCCGCCCGGCGACGTCCCCCTCGCCGGGCGGCTCGCCGGGCAGTTCCTTGATTCTCGGCCAATTGCTGGAACAGTGGGGGAGTGGAGAAACAGGAACTGCCGGCTGCGCTCGCCCGGGCCGTCACGGGTTTCGGACGGTACCTGACGGGTGAGCGGGCCCGGTCCGAACACACGGTGCGCGCATACCTGTCCGACGTCTCCAGCCTGCTGGGCTATGCGGCCGGGGAAGGAGTCACCGATCCCGCAGGGCTCGAGCTCGGAACCCTCCGGCGCTGGCTGGGCAGCCAGAGCGAGGCGGGCGCGTCCCGTTCCACACTTGCCCGGCGTGCCGCTACGGCACGGAGCTTCACCGCCTGGGCGCTGCGGGAAGAACTCATCAACACCGATCCAGCCCTGCGTCTTCAGGCGCCCAAGCGCGACGGCGCGTTGCCGGGGGTGCTGCAGCAGCAGCAGTTGGCCCGCCTGCTGGCCGACCTCAACGAGGCGGCCAAGGACGGTGATCCGATGGCCCTGCGCAACCGGGCCATGGTTGAGCTGCTCTACGCCACCGGCGTCCGTGTCGGCGAGCTGGCCGGTCTGGACGTCGACGACCTCGACCCGGACCGCAGGACCCTCCGGGTGCTCGGCAAAGGCAATAAGGAGCGGACGGTTCCCTACGGGCTCCCGGCTGCGCTCGCCGTCGACGACTGGCTGCGCCGGGGACGGGGAAAGCTCGCCGCCGCGGACAGCGGACCGGCCCTGTTCCTCGGTGTGCGCGGCCGCCGCGTCGACCAGCGCCAGGTCCGCAGCGTGGTGAAGGGCTTGTTCGAGGCCCTGGGCGACACCTCCGCCACCGGTCCGCACGCCCTGCGGCACACCGCCGCGACGCATCTGCTGGACGGCGGCGCCGACCTTCGGGCGGTCCAGGAGATTCTCGGCCACAGCAGCCTCGCCACCACGCAGATCTACACGCACGTGTCGGTGGACCGCCTGCGGAAGAGCTATCAGCAGGCGCACCCGCGCGCCTAGCCACTGTCCTTCGGCGCGTCTTATACACCACGCCGAATTGCACTGGCGTAATTAGACGGCGTACGGCACAATAAGATCCAAGTTCGGCAACTTTCAAGTTGTGCTTGAAGCACCATCTTCGTGCGCCCCTTGGCAGACCGGCAGGTAATTTCATAGATAGGCAGGAATCACCGGCACCACGCGGCGCCCAAAGCAGCAAGTATCCCGTCCATGCAGGTCGTTGGGGAAGACGTACCTACAGCTATGGAGGATGGAATGTCTGTTGCAATGACCCGCGGTGTGCTGTTTATTCACTCGGCCCCTACCGCACTGTGCCCTCACGTTGAGTGGGCCATCGGATCCGTCGTGGACAAGCGAACGGACCTCGAATGGACCCCTCAGCCCGCCGCGCCCGGCATGTTCCGCTCGGAGCTGTCCTGGACCGGCGCGCAGGGGACAGGTGCGCAACTGGCGTCTGCCCTCCGGGGCTGGGCGCACTTGCGCTTCGAGGTCACCGAAGAACCTAGCCAGGGCGTGGACGGCGGACGCTGGTCCCACACACCTGAGCTGGGTATCTTCCATGCCGTGACGGATGTGCACGGCAACATCATGGTGTCCGAGGACCGCATCCGCTACGCCTACGAGGCCGGCGCCGGCGACCCCTCCGCTGTCTACCACGAGCTCTCGCTTGCCCTCGGGGAGGCGTGGGACGAGGAACTGGAGCCGTTCCGGCACGCCGCCGAAGGCGCTCCGGTGCGCTGGCTGCACCAGGTCGGCTGACGCACCAGATCGGTCAGCGGGCAAGGGCCCGCCGCAGGAACTCCCCATAGCAACGAAGAAGCCCCCGCCAACCGGCGGGGGCTTCTTCAGCGTTCATTCAGGTCCACATCACACGCTGCGGATGGCAACCACGGCGTTGTGCCCGCCGAAGCCGAACGAGTTGCTCAGCGCCACGATGTCGCCGGCCGGCAGGGCGCGGACCGAGGTCACGACGTCGAGCGGGATCTCGGGGTCCTGGTTCTCCAGGTTGATGGTGACGGGCGCCTTGCGTTCGTGGACTGCCAGAACGGTGAGGACGGCCTCCACGGCGCCGGAGGCACCCAGCAGGTGGCCCATCTGGGACTTGGTGGCCGACACGGCAACGTTGTCCACGTGGTTGCCGAGCGCAGCCTTCAGCGCCGTGTACTCCGGCTTGTCACCGACGGGGGTCGACGTGGCGTGGGCGTTGACGTGGACCACGTCCTCCGCCTGGATGCGGCCGTCGAACATGGCTGCCTTGAGTGCCCGGGTGGCGCCCAGGCCCTGCGGGTCCGGCGCCGTGATGTGGTACGCGTCGGCGGTCACGGACGTGCCGGCGAGTTCGCCGTAGATCCGTGCGCCGCGGGCGAGTGCGTGCTCCTCGGCCTCCAGCACCAGCGCGCCGGCACCCTCGCCCATGACAAAGCCGTCACGGTCCCGGTCGTAGGGGCGCGAGGCGTGCTCGGGGTCGTCGTTGCGGCGGGACAGGGCCTGCATCGAAGAGAACGCCGCCAGCGGCATCGGGTGGATGGCGGCTTCGGCGCCGCCGCACATGACGACGTCGGCCTTGCCCGAGCGGATCAGGTCCAGCCCGAGGTGCATGGCTTCGGTGCCGGACGCGCAGGCGGACACGGGAGTGTGCGCACCGGCGCGGGCGCCCAGGTCCAGGCTGACGGCGGCGGCCACACCATTGGGCATGAGCATCGGAACCGTCATGGGGAGGACGCGGCGGGGGCCCTTCTCCTTCAGCGTGTCCCACGCGTCCAGGAGCGTCCAGACCCCGCCGATGCCGGTGGCGAAGGCAACCGCCAGCCGGTCGTGGTCGATTTCTGTGATGCCGGAGTCGGCCCACGCTTCGCGGGCGGCGATGACGCCGAACTGCGTTGACGGGTCCATGCGCTTGGCCTCAACACGGCTCAGCACGTCAAGGGCGGGGGTGCTGCACCGGGCAGCGAAGTGGACCGGCAGTTCGTACTTGGCAACCCACTCGTCCTCGAGGGTGCGGGCTCCGGAGACCCCCTTCAGCGCGTTCTGCCACATCGTGGGTACGTCGCCGCCGATGGGCGTGGTGGCACCCAGACCTGTAATGACTACTTTGCGTGTCATGGGATCACTCTCTGTCGGTGCGCCTGCCGTGTCCTGTGCTGCTGGCCGAGGCCGGAGTGGGTGGCGTGCGGGGGAAGTCTGCAAAAAAATTCAGGGTGGTGCATCGGCTGGCC
>NZ_JBHTSL010000062.1:0-30598 GCF_042795115.1 Arthrobacter sp. NPDC056493
GTCTTGATTTTAGGCGGTCTGTGGTGTCAGCTTCCGAAGGTTTGGATCAGCGCTGCCACAGTGCGTTCGGCGGCGTGGCCGTCGCCGTAGGGCGTGGCATCCGTCGCAGCCGGTGCCGGGCGCTGCACCGTGTCGGCCAGGATGCTCAGGTCCTTGCTCACCAGCACGTTCCAGCCGAGTTCCACGGTTTCCACCCATTCGGTTTCGGGGCGGATCGTCGTGCACGGGGTGCGGAGCAGGAAGGCTTCCTTCTGCAGTCCGCCGGAGTCGGTGATGACGCCGGCGCTGTTCCGGACGGCGTGGACCAGTTGCGGGTAGGCGAGCGGCGACGCAACGCGCACCGCTCCCTGCTCCAGCTCGATGCCGTGCTTGGCCGCAAGGTTGACGAGCCGGGGATGGGCCAGCAGGAAGACCGGCTTCGCCAGGCTGGCCAGGGACCCGATGATGGCGGCCAGGCGTTCCGGGGAGTCGGTGTTGTCCGGCCGGTGGATGGTGCAGACGTAATATTCGCCCGGAGCCGCGTCGACAGGCAGGGGCTGGTCACCGCCGTCGAGCAGGTCACGGACCTTGAAGAGGACGTCGGTCATGACGTCGCCCACCAGGACGGTCCTCTCGGCGAGGCCTTCGGTGGCGAGGTGCTTGACGGCCACTTCGGTGGGGGCCAGCAGGAGGTCCGCGCTGTGGTCGGTCAGGACGCGGTTGTGCTCCTCGGGCATCCGGCGGTTGAAGGACCGCAGTCCTGCCTCGAGGTGCGCGACGGGGATGTGCATCTTGATCGCGGCGATGGCCGCGGCGAGGGTGGAGTTGGTGTCACCGTAGACGAGGACGCAATCCGGGGCAGACTGTTCCAGGATTTCCTCGAGTCCGTGCAGCATGGCACCGGTTTGGGCACCGTGCTTTCCTGAGCCAACGCCAAGGTTGAAGTCCGGTGCGGGGATGCCGAGGTCGCGGAAGAACACATCGCTCATGAGCTCGTCATAGTGCTGGCCCGTGTGGGCGATCAGGTGTTCGGCCTGGCCCTCCATGGCTGCCGCAATCGGCGCAAGTTTCACAAACTGGGGACGTGCGCCAACGACGCTGAGAATTCGCATGGGTTCCAGTTTAGTTGCAGGCAGCGCAGATTTCCGCCCGGGCGGCCTGCGTACCGTCAGGACCGGGTAAAGACGCCGGCCCGGGCGCGCAGCCGTTCCGTCAGGTAGTGCCGCAGCACTGAGTCCCGCGACAGGATCGCCGCGGGGCTGGCCGGGACGAGGTCGCCCAGACGGCCGGCGGTCCGGTGGCGTTCGACGGCGGTGCGCAGCGACTGAAGATCGGCCGCTGCGGCGGCTGCCTGGGTCAGTTCCGCGTCCCGGCGGCTCAGCTCGGGCAGGCTGCCGCCGGCAAAGGCGTACAGCCGCGAGGACATATTCGCCCAGTACGCACGCTCCGCCTCGTTCCACAGGGCATCGTCCGGGACGCCGGAGGCGCCGGCGCGGCGGAGCAGCGCGCCGATACCGTGGACGCGCAGGACCTTCAGTGCCACGGCGCGCCGCTCAGCCAGTGGGGCTTGCTGCAGCCAATCGGTCGCCAGCAGCCGTTCCAGCCACGTGAATTCGTCCGCCAGGTTGCTGAGGGAACTGGTGACGCGGCCGGCGCCGGAATCGTCGGTCTGGTGATAGGCGGGGGTGCCGTAGGGGTAGCAGACGGGGCCTGAGCGGAACCATAGCTTCAGGGCTGCCTCGATGTCCTCGCCGGTCCGCAGCCCTTCTGCGTACCGGAAGCCGATGTCGGTGAGGACGGAGCGCCGGAGCAGTCCGTATGGCACGCTCCTGTATGCCAGCCCGTCCTTGAGGGGATCCAGGACGGCCGGCTTCGAGGGCCGAATGCGGGGGGCCGGCAGGATGGTTCCCTCCGGCGTGCGCAGGGGAGCGATGACTACGGAGGCCCCGGCCGGCTGGGCGGCCTTCCACCAGGCGGCCAGTGACCCGGGTTCCAGATGGTCATCCGAGTCAACGAAGCTCAGATACGTTGCCGTGCTTGCGTCCAGCGCACGGTTGCGGGGTCCGGCGGGGGACCTGACGCCGTCGTCGCACGTCAGCCAGGTGACGCCGTCGAACTCAGAGCTGGCTGCTGACCCGGCGCCGGATTCAGACCCCGCGCTGACCATCCCGGCGTCGGCGCCGAGGTTGTGCAGGACCACCGTCACCCGGAGCTCAATACCCAGCCGGGACAGCTCCGCGCGCTGTGCCAGGGCGGAGCCGACAGCGCGTTTGAAGGGTCGTTCTACATCATGGACGGGAATGACCACTTCGATGCTCTGGCTCATGGGGGTGTGCGTGCTCCTCGGCAAGGTTTCATTGGACCCGCGATAACCTTACTGGGTGGACAACGAAACACAGGACTCCGTGCTGCTCGACGTGGTGATTGCCGTGCACACCCCGGACCGGCCGGTGGGGCGCGCTGTAGCGTCCCTGCTGGAGGGCGGTCTGGCCGCGCAGGCCGGAGCGCCGCGGCGCCTGCGGATCACCGTGGTCTGCCACAACACGGACGTGGAGCCGATCCGGAACCGCGTGGCTCCCGAGCACCGGGGACTTGTCCGCTTCCTGCACTACGTGGACGGCATCAAGAGCCCGGCAGGTCCCTTCAACCACGGTATTGCCGAAGCAAGCGGCACCTGGGTGGCCATCATGGGCAGCGATGACTCCGTTGAGCCCGGCGCCCTGGCGCAGTGGGTGGAGGCCGCGGAACGCGACGGATCCGACGTTCTGATCGCCCCAATGGCCCATGCCGGCGGCGGGGCAATCCGCACCCCCGTGGTCCGGCGTACCCGGCGCGGCCACCTGGACCCGGTGGCGGACCGCCTTACCTACAGGACCGCGCCGCTGGGCCTCATGCGGCTCTCACTGGTGCGGGGGCTCGGCCTCACGTTCCCGCCGACCTACGCCACGGGGGAGGACCAGTCCTTTTCCGCGAAGCTGTGGTTCTCCGGCGCGAAAATCAGCTACGGCAGGGGCCTGCCCCGCTACCTGGTGCACGCCGATGCAGCCGTCCGGGTGACCCACACTCCGCGCCCGGTCACAGAGGACCTGGCCTTCGCCACCGACCTGGTGCTGTCCGAGTGGTTTGCGGAGCTTCCGCAGCGCGCCAGGGAAGCGATCGTCACGAAAATCATCCGCGTGCACGTCTTTGGGCATGTCCTGCTGCGCGCCGAGGCAGGAACCTGGGACAGGGACGATGCACGGGAGATGGCCCAGGAGCTGCGGAAGCTGCTGTTCCGGGCGCCGCACGCTGCCCGCCCGCTCTCGCTGGCGGACCGAAAACTGCTGGACGCCGTAGCGCGCGAGGAAGCGGACGTGGACGTAATGAAGTCGCTGGCCCAGGCCCGGCGCCGCTTTGTCAGCCCGCAGACGTGGGTGCCCCGCGACGTCACCAGGGTGCTGCACCCGGAAGCCCCCTTCCGGTTCATGAGCGCCTCAGCCCTCGTATAGGCCCCCGCATAATTCCCAGACAGCCAAAGGAACACATGAAGATCCTGGTAGTTGCCACGTGGTATCCCCATGACGAAAACCCCACCGAGGCGCCCTTCAACGCCGAACACGTGGAAGCCATCCGTGGCAGGGGACACGAGGTGCGGGTGGTTCATGTGAGGCTCGGACGCGCGCTCGGCATGCCCGGGAAGGCATCCGGACTGTGGGAGGGAACGCCGGTGCGGCGCATTGCCGCCGATCCCGGGCGCCCCTTCACCCTCGTGCAGTCGGCACGGATGCTGGCGCAGGAAATGGCCTGGGCGGACGCCGTCCACACCATGGCGTTCTCCTCCATCCTGGTCACCATGCTGCCATGGGCTGCCCGGACCTTTGCCGGCCGGGGACGGGCCTGGGTGCACACGGAACACTGGAACGGCGTGGTCAACCCTGGGAGTGTTTCACCCCTGTGGGAAAAGCTGGCCGGAGTCCGGGCGGTCCTGCGGCTGCCCCATGTGGTCACCGGCGTTACCGGACAGCTGACCGCGGAGATGCAGCGCTTTGCCCGGCCGGGAGCCGCGACGGTGGTGCCGTGCGTGGTGAAGGGGCCGGACGCCGTCGTCCCCGCATCATTTGGGAATCCGCTCCGGCTGGCTGCTGTCGGGGGACTGGTTGCCAGGAAGCGTCCGCTGGAAGCGGTGGACACGATCGCCTGGCTCGGGGACCACGGCACCGAGGCCCACCTGACCTGGGTGGGGGACGGGCCGCTGCGGGCCGCGGTCGAATCCCGTATTGCGGAGCTCGGCCTGGCTGACCACGTGACGCTGGCTGGATCGGTCCGGCCTGCCGAGGTGGCCCGGCACCTGTCGGCCGCCGATCTCTTCTTCCTCCCGACGGCGCAGGAAAACTTCTTCACGTCGGCAGCCGAGGCCCTTGCTGCCGGGCGCGCCGTCGTTGCAACCCGGGTGGGAGGCTTCAGCGACTACGCCGACGCCTCAAACAGCAGGCTGGTGGAGGACGTGACACCGGAGTCGCTGGGACGGGCCGTGCTGGAGGCGCGGGACGCGTTCAAAGACGTGTCCGCAGAGGACATTGCACGCCCCATCCGGAACAGATTCTCACCCGAGGCCGTGGGTGAGCTGTTCGACCGTGCCTACACGGCGGCGCTGGCACGTGCCTGAAAACCGACCAGCCAACGAGTCAGGCGAGGGGAAATTCTTGAGGTCCGAACCCAGGGTTCTGCAGTTCAACGACTGTGCCTTCGTGGCCCGCAACATGGTGCGGGCCGCGGCGAGGGCCGGCATCGAATGGGCCTACATGCCGCCGGAGCAGGTCCGGCCGATGACCGCTGCCCCGAAGAACCCGGTCCTTGCCCGGGCGCGGTTCGTTCCCTTCGTCGCGCGCCGGGCGCTCCGGCTCCGCGCGGCCGAGGTTGTGCATGTCCACTACGGAACGAGCGCACGGCTCCTCCGGGAGCGCGGCATGCCGCGCAGGCCGTACGCGCTCACCCTTCACGGGACCGATATCCGCAAGCAATGGGTCGATCCGCAGTTCCACGGCGAGATCCAGCAGGCGATCGACGGGGCCGCCCACGTTTTCTTCGCCAACAACGACACCGCGGAGAACGCCCTGCGCGCCCGGCCCGATGCCGAGTTCCTTCCTGCCCTCGTGGATGCCGCGGCGCTGCCCTCGTGGCACCCTGGCGGGCGCCCCTCCGTTCTTTTCGTCTCGCGGTGGGATGACGACAAGGGCGTGGAGCGGCAGCTGGAGCTGGCGCGAAAGCTCAGCGCCGCCGTCGGAAGCCGCGCAGAAATCCTCGGCCTCAACTGGGGGCCTGGCGCCGAAGCCGCGCGCCGGAACGGGGTGACCCTGCTGGAACGGATGCCGCAGGATGACTTCCACAAGATCATGTCGCAGGCGCACGTGACCATTGGCCAGGCCACCAACAACTTCGCCACCAGCGAGTTCGAGGCCCTCTGCATGGGTGCCCCGCTCGCCGCCCTGGGGTCCCGGCTTCCACGGCCCGACGACGGGACCACGCCGCCCGTGATCGAGGGAACCGATGAGGACGTGGTGGAGCAGGTCGTGGCGGCTCTGGATGATCCTGTTGCGGTCACCAAGCGGCTGGGCGGACGGGAATGGGCGCTGCCCCGTTATGACGCGGCGGCCTTTGTGCCGCGCCTGACGGAGCTGTATGCGGGAATCGCGGCCGGGAACGTTTAGCTGCCGGCTGCGGTGAGCAGCCGGCAGCTGCCGGCGCGCTGCTAACTGCCGGCTGCGGTTGCTCCGGCGGGGGAGTGCAGTCCGGCAAGGGCTGCCTGCTGGGCAAAGTCCGGGTTGGCCTGGACAACCTCGTCGAAGGTGCCCTGCGCGAGGATGGTGCCTTCCTTCATGAAGCACACCTGGTCGTTGTTGCGGATGGTCGACAGGCGGTGCGCCACCGAGATGACGGTGATTTCGCCGTGCAGCTCGCTGATGGCCTGGGCCACAGCCGCCTCTGTGGCGGTGTCGAGTGCGCTCGTCGCCTCGTCCAGCACCAGCACGAGCGGATCCATGTACAGCGCACGGGCGATTCCGAGGCGCTGACGCTGGCCGCCGGACAGTGCAAGGCCCCGTTCGCCGACCCGGCCGTTGATGCCGTCCCTGCGGGACTCGATGGTTTCCAGGAGTTGGGCGCGCTGCAGGGCGGTGCGAACGCGATCTTCGTCGATGTCGTTGCCCCAGGTCAGGGCGACGTTCTGGGCCACCGTGCCGTCGAAGATGGCGACTTCCTGCGGCACGTAGCCTACGCGCTTCCGCCAGTCGGCCAGCACATCCTCCAGGGGGACGCCGTCGAGGGCCATGGTTCCGGCTGAAGGTGTCAGAAGGCCCAGGAAGATATCGATCAGGGTGGATTTGCCGGCGCCCGACTGTCCCACCACACCTATGGACGAGCCCATGGGCAGCTGCAGGTTGATGTTCTGGACGGCAGGCTGGCCGGCGCCCGGATACGTGAACTCCACGTCATGGAGTTCCAGCATTTTCGGTTCATGCCGAATAGGAGTCTTACCCAGCTTTTCCGCGTGCTTGCGGAATTCGGCGGCATCCTTGATGTCGCCCATCACGGTCTCGGTGTACGGAAGTGTGGACTGCACCACGGTTATCTGCGATTGCATGGCGGTAAGTGCGGGAACCATCTTGAAGCCGGCCAGGCCGAAGATGGCCACCGATGACATTGCCGCCTCAATGCCGCCGATCAGGTAGCCGACTGTGCCAATGAGGAGGAAGCCGCCAATGAGGGCCATGTCGATCACGAACTTCGGGACCGCGCCCATGAAACGGATATTCGAGCGGGACCGTGCGGCCGTTTCACGGCTTTGCATCACGATGCCGCCAACCTCATCCGCCTTGTCCCGGAGCGTGATCTCCTTCAGGGCCGCAAGCATCTCGGAAACCAGGGTGGACATCCGCATGGCGGCGTCCCGGTTCACCTTGCCGGCTTCATAGGATTTTTTGGACAACCAGAGGTAGAGGAAAGCGGCAATGGCGCCAAGGTAGATGAGGGTTGCCAGCGCGGTCTGCCACGAGGCGCCGATAAGAACGACCAGGACGGAGACAAAAGTCAGAGCCATCGCCGGCAGGGTGACGGCTGGAAGCAGCACGCCGGAGACCGTGTTGGCGATACCAACATCGATCATCCGTACTAGCTCGGCTGTGGACCGCTTCATGCGCTCTGTCCACGGGGCCCGGATGTAGCTCTGGAATAGCACCGTGCCGATCTCGAGTTCATAATCGGCGAATTTCCTGGTGGAGACCCATTGCAGCCAGATGTTCAGCACTGACTTCAGGATCATCACCATGGCTGATCCGACGAGCAACAGCAGCCCAAACTCCTGACTCATGGATCCGATCAAGGGCAGGCTCATTTCCCCGCCCTTGAGAATCTGGTTAAGGACGAGGGCAAACACGCCAAGGGCGGCTGCGTCGAGAAGCGCAAGAACCGCCGACAGTACACCGAACAGCAGGAGGAACCTCCGCGCATTCTGTGGCAAAAGCGGCAGCAGTTCGCGCATGATGCGGCGCAGGTGTCTCAAGAATCACTCCAGAACGGAAGGGGAAGAGTCTTTCCAATACTACGCGCCACGGCTTGGCGGGGCTGTGCTGGCGACGCCGCACTGCCTCGCTAGGGGGCACACGGTTCGCCGGATTATTGCGACGGGCCGCACCCGCCGCGAATCGCCCGCGCCGGGTCTCAATGAGAGGATAAAAGGCATGAGCGACCAAATCCGTGTTACCCAGCTGTTCGACTGTGCCGACGTCGGTAAGACAATCGTGAGGGCAGGGGTCAGCCACGGAAAGCCCTGGAAGATAATCCAGGGTCCCTGGACCAGGGGCGGAACAAAGGCCGCGTATTACCGGTTCCGGCTGGAGCAGGCAGCGGCCTATCCGAGAACCCAGCTGTGGCACGTGAACATGGGCGGCAGGGCCAAATGGGCACGCGGACTATTCTCCCGTCCGTACGCGCTCACCCTTCACGGGACAGACATCCGGGAAAACTACTGGCAGGACCAGCACCACGCAGTGATGAAAGGCGACATCGACGGCGCGGGGCACGTGTGGTACATGACTCCCGACCTTCGTGACAAGGCTGAAAGTGTCCGTTCAGATGCCGAATACTTCCCCATTCCGGTCGAGCCGGATGAACTGCCAGAGTGGTGCCCTGCGGCCAGGCCCCGCGTGTTCTTCCCCTCGCGCTGGGATGCGTCGAAGGGCGGCGACCGCCTGCTCGAGGTGGCGGCGGATGTGGTTGCCGCGGTTGGACACAGCGGCGTTGACATTGTTGGGCTGGACTGGGGTGACCGGGCTGCCGAAGCGGCCGGCCTGGGAATCACGCTGTTGCCCAGGATGCCCAAGAGTGAGTTTCTCCAGGAATTGGCCAGCGCTCATGTTGCGGTAGGGCAGGTTGCCGGAATTCTTGCCACCAGCGAGCTTGAGGCCTTGGGGATTGGCGTTCCGGTCGTCGTCGCCGATCCCGTGTCCGGATACCCGGATGACCTGGCCACCGTGTCCGTCGCCAGGGCCGACGTCGGTCAGGCCGTCCTCGAATCGCTAAAAGATCCGCAGGCGCTGTCCCGGCAACTCGGCGGCCCCGCCTACGTGCGCCGGAACCATAGCGCCGAAGTCATGCTGCCCAGGCTCGAGGCAGGCTACGCCAAAGCCCTGGAGAACGCCCGATGAACAAGCCCCACCTGCTCTACATCGCGTTTGCCTTTCCGCCCAGCACCGCATCGTCGGTCTACCGCTGCACGGCGGTAGCCAATGCGTTCGCCGAGGACGGCTGGGATGTCACGGTCCTCACTGTCGACCCGCAGGTCTGGTCCCAGATTTCGGGAGTCGATGCGAAGCTGGCGGAATCTGTCCACCCAGGCATCCGGATCGTCGCAGTGAACGACGGCGGTGCGGAAGAACCGGCAAAGGGAGACCTCCGGCGATACTCGCGGTTCAGGATTGAGGCTCCCTACCTGTGGAAGGACGCCCTGCGCCGCCGCAGCCGGCGGAACTTCCCCGAGGACTTCCACGGGGCGTGGCTGAAGCCCGCCAGCGAGGCCGCCCGGCGCATTCATGCGGAAAAGCCAGTCGACCTGGTCATGGCGTCGGCCAGCCCGTACGTGGCATTTGGCGTTGCCCGGGCGCTGGAAGGCGTTCCGTATGTCATGGACTACCGCGACGCATGGGCTTTCAACACCATCTCCGGGGCCGAAGACTTCACCCCGGACAGCACGGTGGGGCAGCGCGAAGCGGAATATCTCCGCGAGGCCGCGCAGGTCTGGTTCGTCAATAGCCAGATCAGGGACGAGTACGCCCGCCGCTACCCCGAGTCGGCCCACCTGATGCGGGTGGTGGCCAACGGCTTCGACCCCCAGCCGGGCCACGCCAGGCCGGCCGTGCAGCCTGCGGAACGCCCAAGCTTTGGTTACCTCGGCACGCTGCAGTACGTGAATATGCCGCTGCAGGAATTCCTGGACGGGTGGAGCGCCGCCTTCGGTCCGGACAGCCCGCAGGCGGAGGCTGTGTTCCGCGGGAAGCTGAGTGCTTCCGGGGCGGCAGGAGCCGAGATTCTCGAGATCTTTGGAACCGGGCGCCAGAACGGACTCCGCTACGACGGGCCGATCTCCAAACGCGATGTTGCCGGGTTCTACGGCAGCATGGATGCCCTGATTCTCCTGTTGTCCAGCGGCAAATACGTGACCGGCGGCAAGACGACTGAGTACCTGGCCACCGGACTGCCGATCGTCTCCGTGCACGACATGGAGAACGCAGCCACGGACCTCCTTCGGGCTTATCCGTTGTGGTTCCCTGCGAAGGAGCTCACCCCTGAGGGGATATCCAATGCGCTGCGTGATTGCGCACAGGCTTTGCAGGAGCCGGACGAAAAGCGCTGGGCCGCTGCCTGGGCCTACGGCCAGCAGTTCCTGCGCAGTACGATCCTGGAGCCGGTCATCGCCGAGCTGCGGGAAATTGCAGGGTGCGGCGCGGGCAATCCGCAGCCGGCCACCGAAGAAAGGAGCCAGGCATGACTTCCGCCAAACCCCTGCACGTAAGTATCGTCGTCGGCCGCAGCAGCCACCCACAGGCGGTCATTGATGATCTGTGGAACCGTGCCTTGGGAGCCGTTGGTCAGCATGCCGGCCAGATGACAGGGACGGCAGTCTACGCGTATGACGGCGTGCCAACCGTCACGGCCGGAGACGACCGTCTGACGGTGGTGCCGCTGGCGAAGCCCCGCGGCAGCCGGTTCGCCTCGCTAGTGTCAGCCGCCGCAGGAAAGCCCGGCCCGGCCGGTGTTGCCGGACGGCTTCTGAGGGACAATCTCGAGTCCAGGCGCCTTGCGCGGACCCTCGCCGGCCGTGTGGACCTTCAGGAAAAGTTCCGGAGCTCGGACGTTGTTGTGGCCGCTGACCTCACCGCAGACCGCTCCGTTTGGCATCTGCGCAACAACACAGGTGCCGGCCTCGTTCACGGCCCTATCGCCATGCTGCATGCACTCCGGGAGACACTGCGGAAGTGATCGTCCGTCAGGCTTGCCGATGAGTCCGTGGCATGTCGCCTGTGGAATACTTGACGGGTGAGTCGAACCTGGATAGTCATACCCATGTACAACGAAGCGTCCGTCGTCGGTACCGTCATCGAGGGGCTGCGGAAGGAATTTCCGCACGTTGTTTGCGTTGACGACGGCAGCACCGACGGTTCGCAGGACATCGCCCGCCGGGCCGGCGCCGTGGTTGTCCAGCACCCGGTAAACCTGGGCCAGGGTGCGGCCCTGCAGACAGGAATCGAGTATTCGCTGCAGGACCGGCAACTGGACTGCATCGTTACTTTCGACGCCGATGGCCAGCACCGCGTCGTTGACGCGCTGGCCATGGCCGACCGGATCCGTTCGGGCGAGGCCGACGTCGTCCTCGGGTCCCGGTTCCTCGATGACCGCACTAAACTCTCACCGCTGAAGCGGCTGGTTCTACGGACGGCCGCGGTGCAGTCCCGGATGTCCACGGGCATGGCCCTGACGGACGCCCATAACGGCCTTCGTGCGTTCAGTCCCAACGTCGCCCGGAACATCAATCTGCAGCAGAACCGGATGGCCCACGCCTCCGAGCTGATCCATCAGCTTGCCGAGATGAATCCGCGCTGGGTGGAGCACCCGGTGGAGATCATCTACACGGACTACTCGAAATCCAAAGGCCAGTCGTTGCTGAACTCGGTCAATATCGTCGCTGACCTCTTCTTTAGGTGAAATTGTGCAGATCATTGTCCAGGTAGCACTCGTCCTTGCCGTCATCATTGTCTCGCTTGCACTGATGCGAGGCGGCTCCAACGCACGGCACCTCGCCATCCGCCGTATCATGCTGGTTCTCTTCGCCTGCCTAGCGGCGCTCTCGATCTTCTTCCCTGAACTGCTCACCCGCGTGGCCAGACTGCTTGGCATCGGCCGCGGAACGGACCTGGTGCTCTATGGCCTCATCGTGAGTTTCCTGGTCTTCATGGCAACGACTTACCAGCGGTTCCGGCACATGGAATCTACTCTCACCAAGCTCTCCCGAAGGATTGCCTTGGACGAGACCCCGCAGCCCGGCACTGACGGGCCCCTTGAGCGCAAGGAAGCGGAACCTGACCGGCGCCTGACCCCACCGGCGCACGGAGGACAGTAGTGCCGGTTCTGTCCGGCACAGCCCACGCCGCGGCCTCGGCTCCGGAAACGGCGCCTCCACGCGAATACGGCCTGGACATTCTCCGGGTCGTGAGCATCTGCGGTGTGGTCGCGATCCACGTATTCGGCTACATGCTGGGCCGGGCGCCGCGCGAGAGCCGGCCATGGTGGATCGCTGTAGTGCTGGACGTGAGCTGGATCTGGGTCGTTCCCGTCTTTGTGATGATTTCCGGGGCGCTCATGCTCGGTTCCAGGATGGTGGCGGAACAACCGGGCCTGTTTTACCGGCGCCGGGCAACGCGGCTCATTCCCGCGCTCGTCGCGTGGAACCTGATGTACCTCATCGGAGTGCGCATCTGGATGCGGGGCGAGGACCTGACCCCGCGGCGGACTCTTCAGTTGCTGGTCGATGGCTCGGTGTTCACGCAGCTGTACTTTCTCTGGCTTATCGCCGGGCTGTACGCGGTGGCCCCCGTGCTCGCCGGATTCCTGCGCGGAGGAGGTGAGGCCCGGGCCGCGAAGGCGGCGGCTGCTTTCCTTGCCGCGACAGTGCTCTTTTACATGCTTCCCGGCGTACTCGGCCTTTTCGGCGTATCGAGTCCGGTCCGCCTCAACTTCCTGACGCACTGGATGCCGTACGTGGGTTACTTCCTGGCCGGATACGCGTTGCGAAATGTGCGCCTCACCGGGTTTAAGCTCACAGTGACCGCCCTCGCAACTGCGGCTCTGATAGCCGGAACGGTGTGGCACTACGGCAACAAGGGAGAGATTCGCCTTCTGGATGCCGTTGTTTCAGTCTCCTACCTTGGGGTTGGAGTGGCCTTGGCAGCGCTGGGCGTATTCGTGGTGACACTGTCGCTGGCCTCGAATTTGAGGGTAGGGCGATCGGGGAAGCCGCTTACGGCACTGTCGAACGCTACCTTCGGGGTCTTCCTCGTGCATCTGGTCATTTTCGAAGCCATCCGGCTACAGTTTCCGGCCGTGGCGGCCGGGATGTCGGTCAAGGCCATGGGGCTCGCTTATGCCGCCACCCTGGTGGGGAGCTTCGCGGTCTCCATCGCCGCCCGCCGGGTGCCCGTGCTGCGGAGCATCTTCTGAGCCCAAGCCGTGCCGTCTCTCAAGTGCCTTCCGCTGAGCTGTACGGCCACTTTCGGCCGCGGCTGTCTGGGATAATGAACCATATGACTGAGCTGCCCTCGCTGTTGATCCTGACCTTTTCACCTATTCGCTCGGATCCCAGGGTCCTCAAGCAGGTTGAGCTGTTCAAAGGGAAGTACCGCGTTTCAACGTGCGGCTACGGTGACGCGCCGGACGGCGTGGACAACCATTTCGCGCTGCCGGCCGATTCCCGCGGCTGGCCTTCCGACAAGCTGGGTCTCATCGCGCGCCGCTATCCGCGCGTCTATAACGGCCTGACCGCCGTTTCGGCTGCACGCCGCGTTCTTCCGCGCGGGGAGTTCGACGTTATTCTGGCCAACGACCTGAACACGCTTCCGCTGGCGATGGAACTTCAGCCCCGGCTGGGCGTCCACGCCGACCTGCACGAATTCGCCCCGCGTGAAAAAGAGGATGACCTCAAGTGGAGGCTATTCGTGGCACCGTTCATGCGCTGGCTCTGCCGCCGCTATCTGCCCTTGGCCGAATCCGTCACCACCGTATCCCAGGGAATAGCGGACGAATACACGAAGGACTACGGGGTGGCCGCGGGTGTGGTGACCAACGCAGCGCCGTACTCCGAACGTGAGGTGCGCACTGTGGGCACGCCGGTCCGCCTCATCCACAGCGCTGCGGGCCAGCGTTACCGCAAGCTCGAGAACTTCATAGACGCCATGCGTGATGCGCCCGACTGGCTGACGCTGGACATGATTGTGATGCCCAATGAGCCGGACTACGTTGCCGAGCTCAAGGAGAAGGCCGCTTCGGTGCCTGCCATCCGGTTCCGTGACCCGGTGCCGTACAGCCAGCTGGTAGCCACGCTCAGCGAGTACGACGTTTCCCTCGTATTCCTGCCGCCCACGAACTTCAACCTCAAGAACGCCCTGCCGAACAAGTTCTTCGAGGCCGTCCAGGCGCGCATTGGACTCATTGTGGGCCCGTCGCCGGCGATGGTCGCGCTCGTGGAGCAGCACGGATTGGGTGCAGTGACGGCTGATTTCTCGGCGGACTCGCTGCGGAACACCCTGCACGGGCTGACGGCGGAGAAGATTTCGGAGTGGAAGCGGGCGGCAGACGCAGCAGCCCGTCCGCTCTCCGCCGAGTCGCAGGTGCTGGCCTGGCAGAAGGCTGTGGAGGAGATTGTGGCGTCCCAGACAGCGCGTGCCTGAGGCGTAGCGGCGGTACACACAGCTAAACAGAAAAGGCGGCTTCCCCGGATGTTCGGGGAAGCCGCCTTTTGTATTCGTTCGCTGCTTAGCTGGCGCCGGAGGTGGACGATACGGTGGACGCCGTTCCCACCGACCCGGCGATATAGGAGGTGCCCCACCGGCTTCCGGCCGCCACCGGGTAGTAGCGCAGCTGTCCGTCGGTCTGGACGGCCATCACGCCCTTGCTCGTTGCTCCGGCAAAGCCCGTGCTGGCGGAAAACTGACGGAACGACTGCCAGCCGCTGCCGACGGTCTTCCTGGCTTCCGAAACAAACCTGTTCGCGCCCGTGGAGCGGTAGAGCCGCATGGCGCCTGCGGTGTTGACGGCCAGCAGATCCTGCTTGCCGTCGGAGTCGTAGTCGATCATGGCCAGCTTGAGCCCTGACCAGCCGGCTCCGATGCGTACCGGGGCGCTGACGGACCGTCCGGCCGCATTTGCCCAGTAGTAGAGGGCGCCGTCGGGGCCATAGCCCACCAGACCGGGATACCGGGATCCGGAGACCCATTTGCCGGTGACCAGGCTGATCTGGGCGAAGCCCGAGGTAGCAACCGTGAAGGGCGCCGAAAACCCGCCGGACGCCGAACCCGGGTACAGGGACAACACGCCGTTGGACCTCTGGACCAGGACGTCGGCCACGCCATCGCCGTTCCAGTCAACAACGTTCAGGGACTTCATTCCAGACCAGCCCACTCCGATCTGGTAGGGGCTGCCAACAGAGGAGTTCCCTGCCGGGCGGTTCCAGAGGCCGCCGGCGGCGTCAACGGTCAGGATGTCTGCAGTGCTGGTGATGGCCCGTCCCGGGACCAGGAGCCCGCTGCCCCCGATAAGGAGACCGTTCCAGCCGGAGGGCAGCACCGACTTCGCACCGAGGGCGCCGGCCGTCAGCGGATAGTAGCTCAATTGTCCTGAGCGGTCGCGGGCCAGAAGCCCGTTTGATCCGGCGGCTGCGAAGCCCCTTGCCGCGCTGATGCTGTTCAGGGTGTTCCACCCGCCCGCCAAGAGCCGGCGGGCTTCGGAAACCAGCGTTCCTGTTCCGCCGGAGCGGTACAGCGTCAGCCGGCCCAAGTAGTCAACTGCGACCAGGTCCTGGTTGCCGTCGCCGTCAGCGTCCGTCATCGAGACGTCGGTCCGCGCGAAGCCGGAGGCGAGGGTGGTCGCAGGGGCGAGCGCGCCTCCGGAGGGGTTCGCGTGGAACTGGAGCGAGCCGTCCGCACGGCGGACCACAACGCCGGGATATTTGGCGGCTTTGAGCCACGGGCCGAAGGTGACATCGGCTCCGGACAGACCCGAGGCGAGAACGGTCCGTGCGGCAAAGCCTCCGGCTGCCAGCCCGGTTTGTATTCCGAGTACGCCGGTGGTGCTCAGTGTGGCCAGGTCCTGGATGCCGTCGGTGTTCCAGTCGGTGACGTGGACGGACGCCAGCCCGGTAAAGCCGGTGCCGATCCTGACAGCGGTCCCCAGCGTTCCGGCACCCGAGCTGCGTCGGTAGAGGTTGCCGGCAGCATCAACGGTTACGACGTCGGAAGCCGAGGTGATTGAAGGTGTCGCGGCCGGCGGCGTAGGGGTGGCCGTGGCGACGTTGATGGTTTCTCCGCCGGCGATAAGGTAATTGTTCCAGCCCGTCCCGATGGCGGTGACCGGGCCCCAGGCGGAGTTGCCGGGCACCGGATAGTAGTAGAGCTGTCCGCTGGTGTTGCGGGCCATGAGGCCGTTCGTTGCGGCCCCCTTGAAGTTCGTGGTGACCGTGACGCTTGTCATGCTGTGCCATCCGCTGCCGATGGTCCTGCGGGCCTCGGCGACGAAGAGCCCGCTGCCGTTCGTGCGGTAGAGCAGCATCTGGCCGGCCGGGTTCTGGGCCAGGATGTCCTGGTTGCCGTCACCGTCAAAGTCGATCATGGTCAGGTTGAGCCCGCCCCAGCCCTGGGCGATGGCTGTTCCGCCGCTGACACCGGCACCCGAGGTGTTCTGCCACAGGCGCAGCACGCCTGAGTCGTCACGGCTGATGATTTGCGGGTAGTAGCTGCTGTTGTACCAGTAGCCCACCGTCAGTTGGTAGTTTTCCCAGCCCGACGCCGCGAGCACCGGGCCGGCGGCAAACCCGCCGGCGGCGTTTCCCAGATAGACATTGACCCGTCCCGTGTTCCACTGGGCAACGAGGTCAAGAACGCCGTCAGCGTTCCAGTCGATGGCGTTGATGGACCGCAGTCCGCTCCAGCCGACGCCTATCTGCTTGCGCGTGCGGAACGTCCCGCTGCCTGTCGCCGGATAATCCCAGAGGATGCCCGAAGAATCCGCCGCCACCACGTCGCCCAGTGATGTGATGGAGGGCGTGGGCACGGTGCCGTCGGCCGTCGCGGCAAACTTTTGCAGGCTGGCAAGCGTTCCATTCCAGGCATTGGAGTCGCCGGCGAAAGGCCCGGTGGCGCTGTACTGCCAGACACTGTACGTACCCCAGCCGTTGGGCATGGATCCCACGTAGCGGGAATAGGAAGCCAGATGCAGCGGCTGGCGGCTGAAGGCGCCGGAGTTGCCGGTGCACTGGGTCCACCAGTCGGTGGTCGTGTAGATCATCGGCAGGCGCCCGGTCCTGGCCAGCACCCTGTTGGAGAAAGCCGCGATCCAGTTGACCATCGCTGCCTGGCTCATGTTGTAGCAGGTGTTTCCCAGCGAGGGGTAGGGGTTGTACTCGATATCGAGAAGCGGGGGCATGGTTTTTCCGTCGCCGCTCCAGCCGCCGCCGTTGTTGACGAAGTAGTCAGCCTGGGCTGCGGCCGTTGAAACCCCGGGAAGGGCAAAGTGGTAGGCCCCGTGAATCAAGCCAGAGTCCAGCGCGCCACCGTACTGGGCCCCGAAGTAGGGGTTCTTGTATGTGGTTCCCTCCGTGGCTTTCACATAGGCAAACCGTGCCCCCATGCTGTACTGGGCCGCCCAGTTGACAGCTGTCTGGTGGCTGCTGACGTCCAACCCCTGCACGCCGGGTGCCATCCACGTGTTGGCCGCTTCGGTGGAGATCGCATTCAGGGACGATGCGGTGGACTGCTTTGCGAACGTCGCGGCCCGGCGCTTGACGCCCTGCCCGAGGTAGGCGCCGTCTTTTCCGATCTCGGCGCGCAGGGCAGCCATGTCGATCTGGCCGGGGTCCTGCTGTGGAACGGTTTGGCTCGGTTGGGCCGGGTTTAGGCTCTGGCCCGGCGCCGCTGACTGGGAGGGAACAGCAGCTGGCGCGTCCGGTGGGGTCTGCATGGGCGACGGGGAGTCCGCCGGCGTCTGGGGGGTTGCCGGATCCGCGGGGGTGGGGGCTGCCTGCGCGGGAAGGCCGCCGCCGAGGCACAGCATCATGGACAGGAGCGCTGTGCCGCCCAGGAGACCAATGCGCTTCACCTTGATGGTGAGAGCCGCGGAGATTTTGTTATTTGGGGAACACTGCATGTAATACTCCGTAGCCTTCAAATTCCGGGCAGAGAGCCGGCTCATGGCTGACGTCCTCGCCGTCTTGACTCCCAGCACGCCGGCGGCGGTACAGGCGGCCCATCCTAGCACTGAAGATGCTCATGTGACCAATGTGACCAATGTGATGCTGGCCGCACCGTCCGATGCGCCTCTTCCCACTCTCCGGGCCGGGGACGTGACTTAGTTAACGGCGTTGCCGCATCCCGCCTAAACTGATGGCCATGAAGGTTTTGGTTACCGGCGGCGCCGGCTACATCGGATCACACACGGTTCTTTGCCTGCTCGAGGACGGGCACGACGTCGTCGTGCTGGACAATCTCATGAACTCGAACATCGAAGCAGTGCACCGCGTCGAAGAGCTCACCGGCAAGAAGGTGGAGTTCCGCGAGGCCGACCTGCTCGACGCCGGGGCTGTCGACCGGGTCTTTGCGGAAGGCGGGTTTGAAGCCGTCATCCACTTCGCTGGCCTGAAGGCCGTCGGCGAGTCCGTGGCCAAGCCGCTGTGGTACTACAAGAACAACGTGGTGGGCACGCTCAACCTTCTGGAGGGCATGGAGAAGGCCGGTGTTCGGCGGCTGGTCTTCAGCTCGTCGGCCACGGTCTACGGGGCTTCGGAGCATGTTCCCCTGATCGAGAAGTCGCCGCTGGACGCGACGAATCCCTACGGTAGGACCAAAGAGCAGATCGAAGACATCCTGTCGGACCTGAGCGACGCCGACCCGCGGTGGAGTATCGCGCTCCTGCGCTACTTCAACCCCGTCGGCGCGCACGAGTCAGGGCGCATCGGCGAAGACCCACACGGTATTCCCAACAACCTCTTGCCCTTTGTTGCCCAGGTTGCGGTGGGTCGCCGTGAGAAGGTCATGGTGTTCGGCAACGATTACCCCACACCCGACGGCACGGGGGTCCGCGACTACATCCATGTCATGGATCTCGCGGCCGGCCACCTGGCCGCGCTTAACTACCTGCAGACGAAGACTGGCTCGTTCCGCTGGAACCTTGGCACCGGACGCGGATCGTCCGTCCTGGAAGTGATCGACGCCTTCGGCGCCGCGGCCGGGCATCCGGTTCCTTATGAGTTTGCACCCCGGCGGCCGGGGGACGCGGCCGTGAGCTACGCCGACGCCTCTGCAGCCTTGGCGGACCTGGGATGGTCCGCGCACCGTGACCTGGCCCAGATGTGCGCTGACCACTGGCGCTGGCAGAGCGCTAACCCCTTCGGCTACGCCGGCGCAGAAGCGGCTGAACCGGTAGCAGCCTCAGGCACGCCCTAGTGTCCATGGAGCCAAATTACGGACACGTCTCGAACCAAGGGCGCGCTCACGAGGCCAATCCACGGGGGGAAGTTGGGGAGGGCAGGCGGCCCATTCCTGGCCGTTCCGGCGCTGTGGACTTTCTTCGCGTTCTGGGGATAACCGCAGTGGTTGCCGGGCATGTAACAGCGTGGGCCGGCCCACTGACCCGGGAGACGCTCTACCCGTGGCATGTGCCCTTGTTCTTCTTTCTGTCCGGTTACTTCTGGTCAGAAAACAGGACATTGACGTCTGAGATCAGGAACCGTGCAAAGTCCCTGCTGGTTCCATATCTGTTTTGGCTGGTTGTTATCGGGGCCTGGTGGATTTCCCAGCTGGATGATGTCGGGTTCTCCACGCTCAGCAGGCTCATTCAGGGAGGATCTCGCCTTACCGGCCCGTTTGCGGCGTTCTGGTTCGTCACGGCGCTCTTTGTGGCAGTAGTTCTTCTTCGTGCAATTCAGCGATTCCCGCAGTGGCTTCAATGGGCCGTTGCGCTGGGTGCCCTTGCGGTTACCTACGCCGACAGCAATTTGGTCGCCAAAATTCCCTTGGCTGCGGGAATCGGTTGCACCTGCGTTGTCTTTATTTTGGCAGGGCGGGTGTTCAAGAGACTCCGGAGTCGGTTGATGCGGCCGTTGCTAATTGGAAGTCTTCTGCTCCTGGGAAGTGTGTGCGCGATCCTGGCGGACTGGTCGTCGTACTTCGACCTCAAGAATGCCAAGCTCGGAGTTCCTGTAACAACTGTTGTTGTCGCCATTGCTATCTGCGCCGGGATGGTGCTTGTTGCCGAGACTCTCGTTCCGCTGGCCGGCCCGCGGTTTGCCGCCGGGGTAACCCTGCTGGCCAGGTGTGGTTTCCTGGTTGTTCTCACGCATGCACTTCTACTGATTGTTCTCATGCAGTGGGGAGCGGAGCCTTGGCTCGTGTTTTCGGGGTCACTCGTCATACCTTGGCTTCTCGCCGTGCTCGTCCTCCGTACGCCGCTGGCCCCGTTGATGCTGGGCACGCCCAGGGCAGGAAAGCCGCGCTCGATCCAACCGGATCCATTGCCCGGTCGGCCCTAGGCTTATCCACATACCCGGGGTCTGTGTCTTGGCTCACGGGACAGCATCCTCTAGCTTTAACCCAGATGTACTGCCTCCGCTGGGGGCGGCAGTCGTTCGGGGGAATTCATGGATGCAGTACGCATTGTCGAGGATGAAGTCCGGGAGCTGATCCGTCGGCGGGGTCTCGATCCGTTGCATCAGACTGCCGAGGTCAGGCGGCTCGTGGAAGCAGCCATTACCGACTACGACGAGCGTGCCCTCATGGGGCCGCTTCCGCCGCTTGGCCCGCTGGAGTCAGCACGGCGGTTTGTCTTTGATGCTGTGGCCGGGTTCGGGACCCTCCAGCCCTTGCTGGATGATCCGGGGATCGAGGAAATCTGGATCAACGCACCGACGGAAATCTACGTTGCGCGGAACGGTGAATCCGAACTCACATCACTGAGTCTTACGGACCAGCAGGTCCGGGACCTGGTTGAGCGCATGCTGAAGAGCTCGGGCCGGCGGTTGGACATCTCATCGCCCTTCGTGGACGCGGCCCTTCCCGACGGGTCCCGCCTGCACGTGGTCATTCCGGACGTCACCAGGCGCCACTGGGCCGTCAACATCCGCAAGTTCGTTGTGAAGGCAACCCGGCTGGATCACCTCGTGGAACTCGGCACCCTGACTCCGCAGTCCGGGCGCTTCCTGGGCGCCGCCGTCGCGAGCGGACTCAACATCCTGGTCTCAGGAGCCACGCAGGCGGGAAAGACCACGCTGCTGAACTGCCTCGCAGCCAGCATCGGCAGCCGCGAGCGCGTCGTTACGGTGGAGGAGATCTTCGAACTGCAGTTTCCGCTGCGCGATGTTGTCGGCCTGCAATGCCGGCAGCCCAACTTGGAAGGCGAAGGGGAGATCCCGCTCCGCCGGCTGGTCAAGGAAGCCCTCCGGATGCGGCCCGACCGGCTCGTCGTAGGTGAAGTGCGGGAAGCAGAGAGCCTCGACATGCTGATCGCCCTCAACAGCGGCCTTCCCGGGATGTGCACCGTCCACGCAAACTCGGCACACGACGCCGTGACCAAGTTGTGCACGCTGCCGCTGCTCGCAGGGGACAACATCTCCAGCGCGTTTGTGGTTCCTACCGTGGCCTCGTGCATTGATCTGGTGGTGCACTGCAGCCGCCTTGCGAACGGGCGCAGGCAGGTGACGGAGATTCTCTCGCTGGGCAGGCGGGTCGAGAACGGAATCATCGAGTCCTCCATGATCTTTTCCATGATCGGCGGCGTGCTGGAGCCGACGGCCAACACCATGCCGGCTGAGGAAAAATTCGCGAGGGCCGGCTATGAGGTCGCGGCACTCCTGGATCCGCGCTGATGGCTGCGCTGTTAGGGGTTCTGACGGGTGCCGGTCTGTTCCTCATCTGGTGGTCGGCCTGGGACCAGCCTGCGCGCCCCAAGCGCGGACCGCGTACAAGCCGTCTCCATGACCTGCTGCTGTCTGCCGGCATTGAAAAGGTCACCGCTGCCGGTCTCATCGGCAGCTGCCTCGGCCTTGGCGCTTTTGCGACACTGGTCTTCTTTGCCGTGAGCAGATCCTGGCCGATTTCATTTTGCTTCGGCTTGTTCGCTGGCTGGCTTCCGGTGGCGGTGGTGAAGTGGCGCGCCAAGCGACGCACCGCCGTCCTGCGGCGGGTGTGGCCCGACGTCGTCGATCACCTTCGGTCGGCCATCCGGGCAGGGCTGTCCCTTCCGGAGGCACTGATACAGCTGGGAGACAAGGGACCCGAGGAGCTGCGGCACGTGTTCCGGGACTTCGGCTCGGATTACCGTTCCGGCGGCCAGTTCGACGCGTCCCTCAACAGGCTCAAGGAAAGGCTGGCGGACCCTGTAGCCGACCGGATCATCGAGGCACTCAGGCTCACCCGGGAGGTGGGCGGCTCCGATCTCGGCAAGCTGCTCGGGACCCTCGCCGAGTTCCTGCGCGAAAGCGCCCGGACCCGGAGTGAGCTCGAAGCACGGCAGTCGTGGACGGTCAACGCTGCCCGGCTGGCCGTCGCGGCGCCGTGGATTGTCATGCTGCTGCTCGTCAGCCGTCCGGAGGCCGTGGCTGCATACAACACCCCCATGGGAGCGGCCGTATTGTTGGGAGGCCTCGTCGTCTCGCTGGTGTGCTACTCGGTCATGCTGAAGATCGGAGCCCTCCCGGAGGAAGAGCGGGTGCTGCGATGACCACAGCTCCAGCGGCCGCGATCGTCTGTGGTGCACTCCTCGGTGCCGGTCTGTGGCTCCTCTTCGTCAGGCTCCCGTTCATGCGGTCCGTCAGTTTCGTGGAGCGCATCGAACCACAGCTCAGGTCCCAAAACCTTGAATCGAGGCTCCTGCGGGCGGAAGAACGCGTCCTCACTCCGTTTGGTCCCCTCGAACGCATACTCCGCCCGCTGATCAGGGAAGCCACCGCCAAACTGGCCCGGTTCAACCTCGGCTCCACAGCCCTCAGCCGCAGGCTCGCCCAGGCGCGAATTGAGAAGTCTTCCCTGGATTTCCGGGCCCAGCAGCTGTTGTGGGCACTCTGCGCGTTTATCGCTGCAGTCAGCGTCATCGTGGCGGCAGCGCTGACCGGGAGGTTCAGCCCTGTTCTGGCCGTGGCGGTCTCAGTCGGCAGCGGAATCGGCGGATTCCTTTTCCGTGATTACTGGCTGGGCGTGCAGATCAAGCGGCGGGAGGCGCGGATGCTGGCCGAGTTCCCGAGCCTGGCGGAAATGATTGCGCTCGCCGTGGGCGCCGGGGAAAGCGCCACCGGGGCCCTCGACCGCGTCTGCAGGACGGCCCGGGGCGAGCTTTCCAAGGAATTCAGCAGGGTCCTGTCTGAAACCCGGGCGGGGAAGCCCCTGGTGGAGGCGCTGCAGGAGTTTTCCGCCCGCACGGATCTGGGGCCGCTTATCCGCTTTGTTGACGGCATCATCGTGGCTGTGGAGCGCGGAACGCCACTGGCCGAGGTCCTGAGGGCCCAGGCCCAGGACGTCCGGGATACGGCCAAGCGCGAGCTGATGGAGTCGGCCGGCAAGAAGGAAATCGCCATGATGGTGCCGCTTGTCTTCGGCGTACTGCCCCTGACAGTGGTGTTCGCCGTGTTCCCCGGAATAGCAGCGCTGAGCCTGAATTTTTGACGCCGCTGCTCCGGCAACCGCCGGCAGGGGCCATGCCCAACAAACAACTCGGAGAAAAGGGAAGCACATGACATTCATGGCCAGGCACGGACTTGCACTTGTCGCCGCAGTGGCGGCGCTGATCGGTCACTCCTTTGCCGCGGCACCGCGCCCAGGGAAGATCGCGCCAGCCTCCGACCATCCTGAGCGCGGGGATGTGCCCGGTTGGGTCATGATCACCTTGATGTCGGCGGTCTTAGTTGCTGCGCTGCTGGCATTGGCCGGTCCTGCCCTGGAGGCCATGTTCAACCAGGCAATGGACACGGTCGGAAAGTAGCTTGTGGACGGGACCCGCGCGGAAACCTCCGGGCGCGAGTACGGCGCTGCCGTGGTCGACTTTGTGCTCGTGGGCGCCCTGTTGACCATGTTTTTTGTGTCCATCATCCAGCTCGCGCTCATCCTGCACGTCCGGAACACACTCATCGACGCTGCGGCGTCCGGCGCCCGGTACGGGACCCTGGCCGACCGCGGTGCCGACGACGCCAGGCGCCGCACCGGCGAACTCATCGGTACGGCACTCAACGCCGACTTTGCCCGCGACATCGAAACGCGCGAGGTCACTTTTCAAGGGCTGCGGACGCTGGAAGTGACTGTCAGGGCCCCCTTGCCGGTCATCGGTTTGATCGGTCCGCGCGACGGGCTGGAGGTCACCGGACATGCTGCGATCACCGGCTGACCGCGGGCGGCACATCAGCAGCCGTGTTGTGCGGAGGCTCCACGAGGCTCTGTGTCTCGAGAGTTCAACTGCTCTCGGCGCGCGGGGCAGTCTCGGAGCCCATGGCGCAGGCGACCGGGAAAAGCCAAGGGGCGACGGCGGGCAGCGGGGGAGCGCGGTGGTCGAGTTCACGTTCCTTGGACTGCTCCTCATGGTGCCCGTGGTCTATTTCATCATCACGGTTGGCCAGATTCAGGGCGGCTCTTTCGCCGTGGTGGGAGCCGCGGACCAGGCGGCCAAGGTCTTCGTGACGCAGCACGATGCATCGTCCGGGCGGGCTGCCGCAGAGCAGGCCACCATGGTTGCCCTTGCCGACTATGGCCATCCCGCCGGGAACGCCGGCGTCGAAATCCGCTGTGACTCCGGCGGCGACTGCATGGCGGCGGGCTCCGCGGTCACTGTCACCGTACGGCTCACCGTGCCGCTGCCTTTCGTGCCCTTTGGCGAAGCACTTCGGCTCAACGCCGGCCAGCTGAGCGCCTCGGCCACCCAGGTCGTGGGCAGGTTCCGTTGACACCTCCCACGGCCGGCCGTACTCCCACCGGATCAGCGCCGACGAGCCGTGATGAGGACGGGCAAATGACGGTCCTCATCATCGGGTTCGTCATGCTGGCCCTGCTGGTCGGCACCGTGGTCATGGCCGCGTCCAGCCTTTACATCGAGCACAAGAAACTCCTGTCGCTCGCGGACGGCGCGTCGGTGGCCGCCGCCGACTCCTACACGCTCGGCCAGGTCGAAACGGCCGGCGGCACTCCCTCGGCCCTGCTGAGCGGTGACCGGGTCCGGAACGTCGCGGGCGACTATCTCAGCCGCAACGGCGCCTTCGGCCGTCTCGACGGGCTGGCCGTCGCGTCCGGAACGGGGACGCCCGACGGTTCCACCGCCGTCGTGGTTCTCAGCGCCACCGTGCACCCGCCGGTGGTCAACTTCCTCATCCCGGACGGCATCACCATTGCGGCCTCATCCACCGCACGCTCGCGGCTGACCCGCTAGGCGAGTCCGCCGCTGCTGCCAACCGGGTCACCGTCCGGGCGGTCAGGGCGGATAGCGTACGCTTAAACAACCATGGCTCAAATTGATTTTGCTGCAGAAATCCGCGCGCTGCGCGGCACCTATACCTCCATCGAGAACGTCACCAATGTCGAGGCGCTCAAGGAAGAGATCGCAGAACTGAGCGAGCGTGCCGGCGAGCCGGACCTCTGGGATGACCCTGCGGCTGCGCAGGTCATCACCTCGCGGCTGTCGCACCGCCAGTCCGAGCTGGAACGGCTGAACACCCTGGTTTCGCGCATCGATGACCTTGAGGTGCTGGTGGAACTCGGCCAGGACGAGGACGACGCCGACTCCATGGGGGAGGCGGAGACCGAGCTGGAGTCCATCCGCAAGTCGCTGAAGGACCTTGAGGTTGTCACCCTGCTCTCCGGCGAGTATGACGAGCGCGAGGCCGTGGTGACCATCCGCTCAGGAGCCGGCGGCGTCGATGCCGCAGACTTCGCCGAGATGCTGCTGCGCATGTACCTGAGGTGGGCGGAGCGCCACGGCTACCCGACCACCGTCATGGACACCTCCTACGCCGAGGAAGCGGGCCTCAAATCTGCCACCTTCGAGGTCAATGCGCCGTACGCTTTCGGCACGCTCAGCGTCGAGGCCGGAACACACCGGCTGGTCAGGATCAGCCCGTTCGACAACCAGGGGCGCCGGCAGACCTCCTTCGCCGCAGTGGAAGTCATCCCCCTCATCGAACAGACCGACTCCATTGACATCCCGGACAACGAAATCCGAGTGGATGTCTTCCGCTCGTCCGGCCCCGGCGGCCAGTCCGTCAACACCACCGACTCGGCCGTCCGCCTGACCCACATACCCACCGGCACAGTGGTGTCCATGCAGAATGAGAAGTCACAGCTGCAGAACCGCGCCGCCGCGATGAGGGTGCTCCAGTCGAGGCTCCTGCTGCTGAAGAAGGAGCAGGAGGACGCGGAGAAGAAGGCATTCGCCGGCGACGTCAAGGCGTCCTGGGGCGACCAGATGCGCTCCTACGTCCTGAACCCATACCAGATGGTCAAGGACCTCCGGACCGAGCACGAGGTGGGAAACACCACCGCTGTGTTGGACGGCGCCATTGACGATTTCATCGAAGCCGGGATCCGCTGGCGCACTGACAACCGCAACGCCGAACGCTAGGCGCATCAGGAGGCAACGGGCCCAATCCCGCGACACGCCCCTCTGACTCCCGCCTGAGCATGGCAGCCCGTGCGTATAGTCGAGAGGCCGGAGCTCTACTTCCCCCTAGCGAAAGCCCCCGCACCGGTTGCAGACCATGCCCTTAAAGCCGTGTCCTGCAGGGTCTTAGGGTCATGATCCGATTCGAAAATGTCACCAAGGTCTACGACCAGAAAGCCAGGCCCGCCCTGGATTCTGTCAGCCTTGAAATTGACCGTGGTGAATTCGCCTTCCTCGTCGGCGCGTCAGGATCCGGCAAGTCCACGTTCCTGCGCCTCGTCCTCAAGGAGGACCGCGCCACCTCCGGCACGGTCTACGTCGCCGGCCAGAACGTAGCCAACATCTCCAGCTGGCGCGTGCCCCGCCTGCGCCGCGGAATCGGCGTGGTGTTCCAGGACTTCCGCCTGCTGCCGCAGAAAAACGTGTTCGCCAACGTGGCCTTTGCCATGCAGGTCATCGGCAAGAGCCGCAGCGTCATCCGGGACACCGTCCCGGAGGTGCTCAAAACCGTAGGCCTCGAGGGCAAAGAGAAACGCATGCCCCACGAGCTCTCCGGCGGTGAACAGCAGCGCGTGGCCATTGCCCGCGCCGTGGTCAACCGCCCCGGCATCCTGCTGGCCGACGAGCCCACCGGCAACCTGGACCCCACCACGTCCATGGGCATCATGGGGGTGCTGGACAAGATCAACCAGAACGGCACCACCGTGGTCATGGCCACCCACGACGACGACATCGTTAACGAGATGCGCAAGCGCGTTGTGGAGCTCAAGAACGGCAAAGTCATCCGCGACGAAGCCCGGGCCCTCTACACATCGATGATTCCCGTGGTCGGCCAGTCCCGACGGCTCAAGGACGCCAGCGGACGCGATGACGAGGCAGCCCGCGACCAGGCAGGGGAGGACCGGCTGTGAGGCTCCAGTTCATCCTTGGCGAGATCGGCGGCGGCCTGCGGCGCAACCTGTCGATGGTGGTTTCCGTCATCCTGGTGACCTTCGTGTCCCTGACCTTCGTGGGTGCCGCCGGGATGCTCCAGCTCCAGATCAATCAGATGAAGGGCTACTGGTACGACAAGGTCCAGGTGGCCATCTTCCTGTGCGGTGAAGGGTCGACGGCGGCCGGTTGCGCCTCGGGACCGGTGACGGCCGAACAGCAGGACAACGTGCGGACCCTGCTGGAATCGCCCGCGGTGGCCCAGTACATCAACGACTTCCAGTTCGAGTCCAAGGACGACGCCTACAAGCACTTCAAGGAGCAGTTCTCGAACTCTCCCATCGTCGATTCGGTTACGCCGGACCAGCTTCCCGCCTCATTCCGGATCAACATGAAAGACCCGGAGAAGTACCAGATCATCAGCGAGACCTTCGCCTCGCAGCCGGGCGTGGAAACTGTCATCGACCAGCGGCAGGTCCTGGAGCGGCTCTTCTCGGTGATGAATGCGGCGTCCCTCGTGGCAGTGAGCATCGCCGGAGTGATGACGGTGTGCGCCATCCTGCTCATCGCCACCACCATCCGGCTCTCGGCGTTCAGCCGGCGGCGGGAAACCGGCATCATGCGGCTCGTGGGCGCGTCAAAGACGGTGATCCAGCTGCCCTTCATCCTCGAGGGCGTCATCGCCGCGGTCATCGGCGCCGCCCTCGCGTCCGGAACGCTGTGGGCCGTGGCCCACTTCTTCCTGGGCGAATACCTGTCCAAGCAGTATCCGGACACAGCATTCATCTCGCCGGCACAGACCCTGCTCCTCGCCCCGGCCCTCATCGGGCTGGGCGTTGTACTGGCGGGCACTTCATCTCTGCTCACGCTCCGCCGATACTTGAGGGTGTAGGCCATGCTCACCGAAGGAATGCCCATGATGAGTTCCGGCAGGCCCATGCGAAAGAGCCCAGCGGGGCGTCAGCGCAGAATTCTCAGTGCCGCAGTGGCACTGGTGCTGGCCGCGAGCCTGGGTGCGTCAGCCCCTGCCGCTTATGCAGACGACCTTGAGGACCAGCAGGCGGCCCTGAAGGCCGAAGCCGCCCGGGTCCAGCAGTCGCTCGAATTCGTCGATGCAAAAATTTCGAAAGCGGCCGGGGACCTCGTGATCTACCGGGGACAGCTTCCGGCCGCCCAGCAGGCGCTGCTCGAGGCCCAGGGCCGCGTGGCGAGTGCCGTCAAGGAAGTGGAAGCACTCGCTGCCAGGGTGGATCTGGCGCAGCAGAACAAGGCCAAGATCACCCAGCAGCTGGATGCAGACAAGCAGAAGATCGCCAGCACGAAGAAGCTGATCGGCCAGATCGCCACGCAGGCCTACAAATCCGGCGGCGTTCCCTCGGACCTCACCCTCTTCTTCGGTTCCAACAACACCGGCAGCCTCACTGACACGATGGACCTGGCTGACCAGGCGCTGCGCAGCCAGAACTCCGCAATGGACAAGCTCACCCAGCAGAATGCCACCAACGTGAACTCGCAGGCCCGGCTGCAGGCGGTCGAAGCCGAGATCAAGGACCTCAAGGCCAAGGCCGACGCGGCGCTTGTCAAAGAGAAAGCCGCCCGCGACGAGGCCGCCGCCAAAAAGGCCAAGGTGGACAAGCTCATCGCCGACACCACCCGCCTGAACAACGAACTCGAGGCCGCCAAGCCCGGCATCCAGAAGAAGCTGGCTGGAGTCAAGGCGCGCCAGGACGCCGTCGCCGCAGAAATCAAAGAGCGTGACCGCAGGCTGCGCGAGGCGTGGCTCGCCGAGCAGCGGCGGATCGCCGCAGCTGCTGCCGCCGCTGCTAAGGCCAAGGGCGAGCAACCCGCGCCTTACGTGCCTCCGGTGGCCGGCCCGCCGTCGGCCTTTGGCCTCCGCCACCCGTTCCCCGACAGCGTACCCATCACCTCCGGTTTTGGATGGCGTGCGACGCCGCCCGGCACCATCGACTTCTACGGCACCGGCGGCTACATGCACACGGGCATTGACTTCGGTGCCGCCTGCGGCACGCCGGTGTACGCGGCCGCAGCCGGCACGGTTTTCTCGGCCGGCTGGGCGGATGACGGCGGCGGAAATAACGTCAAGATCTCGCACGGCGTCGTCCAGGGCAACTCGCTGACCACGATCTACTACCACAACACCAGCGTTGTGGTCTCCGTCGGGCAGCAGGTCAGCCAGGGCCAGCTCATCGCCTACTCGGGCACCACGGGAAACTCCACCGGCTGCCACTCACACTTTGAGACCTGGCTGAACGGTGAAGCGGTTGACCCGATGCGGCTGCTCTGACAAGGAAGGGCCGCCGCCTGACGGCTCAGGCCCGTCGGCGCACCTGCCGTAGAATAGTAAGACTTTGTTCCGGTGCCTCCGGAACAGCCAGTACCGAGAACTGAGGAGTTGAACCGTGCCCAAAGAAAGTGGCCGTAAAGTCGTGGCCACCAACCGGAAGGCCCGGCACGACTACCACGTCCTGGACACCTATGAGGCGGGCATCGCGCTCATGGGGACGGAGGTGAAGTCCCTCCGCGAGGGCCACGCGTCCATGGTTGACGGGTTCTGCACGTTCTACAACGACGAGCTCTGGATGGAGGGCATCCACATCCCTGAGTACAACCAGGGAAGCTGGACCAACCACGCGGCGCGCCGGCGGCGGAAGCTTCTGCTGCACCGCGAGGAGCTCATCAAGATCTCGCACAAAATCCGTGAATCGGGCTTTACCATTGTTCCTCTGCAGCTGTATTTCGTGGACGGCCGGGCCAAGGTGGAGATCGGCATCGCCCGCGGTAAGAAGGACTACGACAAGCGCCAGACCCTTCGCGAGCAGCAGGACAAGCGCGAGGCCCAGCGCGTCATGCGGGAACGCAACCGGCGCTAGGACTGAAAAGCCGACGCGCCCTTCGCCGGCTGGAATGATTGTCCTCGCCGATGCGTTATGATGAATAGTCCGGCAGGGAACTGGTCCAGAACCTTGGCCCTGCCGGTTTGGCAACAAAATACGGGGATGATCGGTTTCGACGATGTTAGTCGCGACAGGTGAAGCGGGCCGAGGATGCAGAATTATCTCGTAAACGCTGTCTGCAAACCAATAAGTGCCGAATCTAAGCGCACTGACTTCGAACTCGCTGCTTAAGCAGTAGTTCAGTCCGTCAGCCCGGGGATGCTATCGCCCCGGATCCTGGCGTCATTTAGATAGCCACTGCTGTTTGCTCCCGTCATCGGAGTAAACGGGACTCTTTGATGACTGGGCCCGGATCAGCCGCCTGTTTGCAGGACGGCTGGGGCCGAGAAAATCCGACGCAAACTGCGCCCGGAGAAGCCCTGACAACACGACATCGGACGGGGGTTCAATTCCCCCCATCTCCACAATTGTGAAGTCTCGGGACATCGACTACAGATGTCCCGAGACATCGGCTACACCCCCGGTCTACGGACCGGGGGTGTTTTGTTTTTTCGGCTGGTAGCCGCGGGCAGGATCGATGGTGAACTCGGCGAGGATCTCGCCGGTGCCGTGCTCGACGGCGGCGACGTCGGCGTCCCGGACGAGCAGGATGATGCGCTTGTGTTTGTGGGCGCGGCCAATGCCGAGGTGCCGGAGGCGTCCGGCGTGGCGAAGGGTGACCTTGCCGTCGGCGTCGACGCGGTCGGTGCGGATCCGCCCGTGTTCCCCCTGGGCGGCGATGGCGGGCGCGGCCTTGGGGGTCGCTGCGTAGGCCTCGGAGGGTGTGCGGCGTCTGAGGGCGCGGTGTGGCCGTT